>NZ_JACYTW010000032.1:0-44198 GCF_014841395.1 Plantibacter sp. CFBP 13570
GGCCTGGCGCGCACGGATGACGGCACGCCGAGCCGCCTCCTCCGCTGCCGCCTGGTCGGCCTGCCGCTGCCGCTCGAGGTTCGCGACCGCGAGGTCCTCCGCCCGCACGCGTTCGCGCGCGGTCTCGAGGAGGAGGCGGTGCTGCACTTCGGCCTCGCGCGCCGCGTCCAGTTCGGCGGAGAGCCCATCGCGTGCCGACACGTCGAGGAGCGGTCGTGGACGCGCGCGAGCGGTGTCGTGGTCCAGCTTGGCCCGCTCCACGGCGGCAGCGGCGTCGGCGACGGCCGCCTCCGCCGTCCCGGCAGCGACGAGCAGGCGGTCGTGTTCGGCCTGCGCGGATTCGTATCGGACCGTGACCCGGTTCACGCGCTCAGCCTGTGAGGCACGGTTGGCGTCGAACTCGCGGAGGGCGCTGAGCGCCGCCTGCGCGGTCTGCTTCGCCTCCTGCAGGATCGTGCGCTGCTCAGCCAGTGCGAAGCGCGCCCGTTCGATGAGCGACTCGACCTCGCCGTGTCGATCGGCTGCCGCATCGCGTTCGGCCAGCAGTTCGATGCGGCTCTGCGCTCCGCCGCTCCCCCCGCGGACGATGCTGTCCGTGACGACCGCCCCGTCACGGGTCACGAGGGTGAACGCGCTGAGCGACGGGCCGAGTCGGTCGTACGCCGCGATCGCGTCGTCGAGCGAGTCGACGACGAGGACCGATGCGAGGATCCCCAGCACGCCAGGAGGGGCCTCCACCAGCTCGGCAGCCGAGGTGAACCCGGCGGGCGCGTCCGGGACGTCTCGTGCAGCGTCGGCGATGACGATCTCGACCCGGCCGAGATCCTGCTCGGCCGCGTGATCGAGCGCCCGACGGGCAGCGTGCCGGTCGACGGCGACGGCGGCCTCCGCGAGCGTGCCGAGCGCTGCGGCCACAGCCGACTCGTGGCCGGGTCGGACCTGCACCCGGTCCGCGACGATCCCCTCGATCCCGTCGATCCCGCTCGCAGCGAGTTCGGCCGAGCCGGTCTTGAGGTCGAGGGCGCGCGAGAGTGCACTGGTCTTGGCCCCGAGCGAATCGCGTTCACGTTCGAGGGTGTGGAGCTGCTCGCGCAGGCCCTCGATCTCCCCTTCGGCCTCCGCTGCGCCGCGTTGAGACGCCTCGTAGGCGTCGTCGAGTCCGGAGTCGGCGGCGTCCGCCAGGGTCGGGTCGTCCTCGAGCGCCTCGTACTCCAGCCGTGCGGCGTCCAGACGGAGGGCAGCGGCGTCGATCGCGTTCTGCTGGCGCAACGCCTCGCCACGGACCGCGGCGAGTTTGGACCCGGCTGCGTCGACGGCGCCCGCGAGCTTGGAGAGCTCCAGGTCGTGTCGTGACACGAGCGCGCTCTGCGCCGCGATCTCGACGTCCACCGCGTCGAGTGCGGCGCGCTTCGCGCGGGTGTCCGCCTGCGCCTCCTGCAACGCGCGCTCCGCGTCGGCGACCGCCACCCGCAGTCCGTCGATCTCCGCGGTCGCGTCGGCGACCATCTGCTTCGTGATCCGGGGTTCGGCGGCCGTCGCGTCCGTCGAAGAGCCGAGGAGTGCGAGCCGCTGATTGGCGAGCGTGTACAGGTTCCGGAGGCGCTCCTGCACGCTCTCGAGCTCGAAGGTGATCCGGCGGGCGTCGTCGACCGCGTCGCCGAGTTGCGCCTGCTCGATCCGGTTGATGCGCAGTTCCGCCTGTTCCAGCTGCTCCTGGAGGACGAGGCGCTCGCTGTGGCGCTCGCTCTCCGACCGGTTGTGCTCGTCGAGGGAACGCCGGAGGCCCACGACGTCGTCCGCCAGGATCCGAGCGCGGGCGTCGCGGACGACCGCGGCGATCGTCTGCGCCTCCCGGGCGATCTCCGCCTGACGGCCGAGCGGCTTCAGCTGTCGACGGATCTCCCCGGCGAGGTCGCTCAGCCGCGTGAGGTTGGTCTGCATCGCCTCGAGCTTCCGGAGCGTCTTCTCCTTGCGTCGGCGGTGCTTCAGGATGCCGGCCGCCTCCTCGATGAAGCCGCGGCGCTCCTCGGGCGTCGCCCGCAGCACCGCGTCGAGCTGTCCCTGCCCGACGATGACGTGCATCTCGCGGCCCAGCCCGGAGTCGCTCAGGAGCTCCTGGACGTCGAGCAACCGGCACGTGTCGCCGTTGATGGCGTACTCGCTCCCGCCGTTGCGGAACAGGGTGCGGCTGATCGTCACCTCGGTGTACTCGATGGGCAGTGCGCCGTCGCTGTTGTCGATGGTGAGCGTGACCTCGGCTCGACCGAGCGGGCCCCTGGTCGACGTGCCGGCGAAGATGACGTCCTCCATCTTGCCGCCGCGGAGGGTCTTCGCCCCCTGCTCGCCCATCACCCAGGCGAGCGCGTCGACGACGTTCGACTTGCCGGAGCCGTTGGGACCCACGACGCAGGTGACGCCCTGCTCGAACGCGAAGGTGGTGGGGTGCGCGAAGGACTTGAACCCTTTGAGCGTCAGGCTCTTCAGGTACACGCGCACCTCCTCTCCCGCGTCGCGGATGCTGTGCACTACGGTAGCGAATCCGCGGACGGACGAGGGACACCACGCTGTGCCGGCCCCCCGGGGCGGTCGTACCATGGACCGCATCACCCAGGACGGTCTGGTGTGGGAGGGAGGCGACGATGCGCGTCACGATCGACGAAGTGGAGATCCCGGCGTCCGGGAGCTCAGCCGTGTTCGAAGCGGTCCAGGAGGTCGCGAACACGCTCGAAGCGGAGATCTGGTCCACCGACGACTTCGCCCTGACCTCCGCCATGACCCTTCCCGAGTACCGCGACCAGCGGTTTCAGCGACGAGTCCTGCTCGCCGCCGTCCTCGACGGCCGTGTGGTCGGTCGCGGCTGGCTCGGGTATGGCACCGAGGCCGACGCGGTGACGGCCTCCCTGGACGTCGGTGTCCTCCCCGACGCGCGTCGTCGTGGGATCGGCACAGCGCTCCTGTCGGAGCTGGAGCGACGGGCCCTCGCGGCCGGTCGCCCGACGGTGACCGCCTTCACCCAGCACGCCGTCGACGACATCCCGGCCGACGAACCACTCCTCGGTGCGAGCGTCGGCGAACGGGCGATCCCTGCGAACGCCGCGGCGAGCCGGTTCATGCTCGATCGTGGATACGCCCTCGCCCAGGTCGAGCGGACCAATCGCTGCGACCTCGCCTCGATGCTCGGGGAGCTGCCGGACATCGTCTCGACGTCGACCGCCCGAGCCGGACATGAGTACCGCCTCGTGCACTGGGTGGACCGCACCCCCGACGAACTGCTCGGCTCGCTCGCCACAGCCCGCGAACACATGGCCACCGACATCCCGGCCGCCGATCTGAAGCTCGACCCCGAGGTCTGGACGCCCGAGCGGGTCCGCGCCCGCGAGGACCAGCTGGCGGCGTCTGGCGACCACGCGATCGTCGTCGCCGCCGTCCACCGCGACAGCGGCACGGTCGCCGGGTACAGCGAGCTCGTCCTCGGCGAGGGCAAGGAACACGCAGAGCAGTGGGACACGCTCGTGCTCGCCGACCACCGCGGACACGGCCTCGGACTCTGGATGAAGGCGGCGAACCTCCTCGCACTCGCCGATCAGGCACCCGAGCGGTCCCGGATCTACACCTGGAACGCCGACGAGAACGCGCACATGCTCGCGATCAACGACCGACTCGGTTTCCGCATCGTCGGCTACTCCGGAGAGTGGCAGCGCCGACTCCCCCGCAGCGACTGATCGTCAGGTGCGGCGCTGGCACACGGGACAGCGGTGCGAGCCCCGGTTCATGAACTGCTCGCGGACGATGAGCGTGCCGCAGCGCGCGCACGGTTTGCCCTGCCGGCCGTAGGCGTTCAGGCTGTGGGCGAAGTACCCCGCCTGACCGTTGACGTTCACGTACTGGGCGTCGAAGCTCGTCCCGCCCTCGGCGAGGGCCTTGGCGAGCACGGAGCGGACCTCTTCGAGCAGCCGGCCGGCGCGTCCGAGCCCGAGACGGGCGGTCTCCTGCTCGGGGTGGATGCGCGCCGCCCAGAGCGACTCGTCCGCGTAGATGTTGCCGATCCCGCTGACCAGGGTCTGATCGAGGAGCGCCCGCTTCACACCGGTGCGTTTCTCGCGCAGTCGTCGGAGGAAGACGGCGTCGTCGAAGGCCGGGTCCATCGGGTCGCGGGCGATGTGCGCGACCTGGTCGGGCACCATCGCGACCTCGTCGCCGAACCCACCTGCGGCTCCGTCCGTCGTCGGGACGAGCGCGGTCACTGCCATGGAGCCGAAGATCCGCTGGTCCACGAAGTGCAGCCAGAGCTCGCCGTGCTCGGGATGCTCCAACTGCAAGCGGATGCGCAGGAGTCGGTCGGCGTCATCGCCAGGTGACCGGAGCAGCATCTGCCCGCTCATGCCCAGGTGACCGACGATCGCCTCATCGTCGTCGAGAGGGAACCAGAGGAACTTCCCGCGTCGGACGGCCGATCGGATGGTCCGCCCCGTCAGCCGTGCGGTGAAGTCGGCGACACCACTCGCGTGGCGGCGCAGGGAGCGTTCGTCGAAGACCTCGACGCCGGCGATCGTCGCCCCGCTGACGGCGGGCTCCAAGCCGGCGCGGACGACCTCGACCTCAGGGAGTTCCGGCACTGATCCTCGACCAGGCTTCCAGGGCCGCCGCCATCTCGGCGTGCTTCTTGCTCGTGCCGGAGCCCGTCGCTGTGACCGCGGTGCCCACGGTGACCGTCGCGACGAATCGTCGGTTGTGGTCGGGGCCGGAGCTGGCGATCTCGTAGACGGGCGCCGGCGCACCGATGGCCGCGGCGGCCTCCTGGAGGCTCGTCTTCGGGTCCATCGCCGCGCCGAAGCGCTCAGGGTTCTCGAGGAGGGGGTTCACCAGGCGCAGGACGAGTGCCGTCGCGGCGTCGGGACCGGCCGACAGATACGTCGCGCCGATGACGGCCTCCATCGTGTCGGCCAGGATGGACGCCTTGTCGCGGCCACCGGTCTGGTCCTCGCCCTTGCCGAGCTTGATCCGCTCGCCCAGCCCGATTGAACGTGCGACCTCAGCGAGCGCGATCGTCGACACGAGGCTCGCACGTCGCTTCGCCAGCTGGCCTTCGTCGAGGTGCGGGAAGTCGCGGTAGAGCATGACGGTGACGGCCTGCCCGAGGATCGAGTCGCCGAGGAACTCGAGGCGCTCGTTGTGCGGGAGTCCACCGTGCTCGTACGCGTACGAGCGGTGCGTCAGCGCCAGGTCGAGCAGCTCGTACGAGACGTCGACACCCAGTTGCCGTGCGAAAACGACCACACCGGGATCGGTCTCCGATGCGGAGCCGATTCCGGTGTGGTCGGAATGATTCGTGTTCACGCTGTTCGAACGCGGACGTTCAACGCGCGGATCAGACGTCTGCGACCTTGCGGCCCTTGTACTCGAGGTACAGGGCGGTGCCCTGCGAGTCCTCGACGACCTTGGCGCGGTGCGGCAGGCTGTACGTGACGCGGCCGTTCTCCACCGTCTTCACGAGCGTTGGCACGGCGGCCTTCCACTGCGAGCGACGCGAGCGGGTGTTCGAGCGCGAGACCTTCCGCTTCGGGGGGTTTCCAGCCATGATCTATCTCTCTTCTGTGTCTGCAGCGGCGCGCTGGGCGCTGCTGGCGTCTGTGTCAAGTACGGAGTCTGAGGACAAGCCCGCGAGCGCAGACCAGCGAGGATCTGCGACGTCGTGAGGGTGTCGTTCCGGACGTTCGGCCAGCCGCTCACCGGTCTCGGGGTCGAGTCCGGGGCAATCCGGCTGGCACACCGGCTGAAACGGTAATGCGAGAACTACCGCATCTCTGACCAGAGGTTCAAGATCCACGTGGTCGTCGTGAACCTCGAAGTCAGACGCTTCCGAATCAGGATACGCGAAAAGTTCCTGAATCTCGACTTCGACAGGCAGTTCGATGTCGCGGAGGCACCGTCCGCACTCGCCGGTCGCCAGTGCGTCGACGTCGACGGTCACGAGGATCCCCTCATGCACGGACTCGAGACGCACCTGCTCGGAGAGCGTCGTGCCCTCCTGGACGGCGACCAGACCCTCGCCCCAGCGCTCGGCGAGCACCACCTCGAGGTCGTGCTCGCGCATCTCCCCGGGACGGTTCACCAGATCGCGCACGTTGACGCTGAACGGCGAATTGTTCGTTCTCTTCCTAGTCACGATCGACGATTCTACGCCGAACCCGACCGGGAGGACGCCCTAGCCCTCCTGGAGGAAGGTCGCCACCACCTGCGGGACGTACGGACTGACATCGCCACCGAGTGCGGCCACCTGCCGGACGAGTGAACTGGAGACGTGCGCGTGCGCGGGATCAGGCAGGAGGAAGACCGTCTCCACGCCGGCGAGGCTGCGGTTCATGATGGCCATGGGCGTCTCGTACGCGACGTCGACCTGCGAGCGGATGCCCTTCACGAGCACGCTCGCGCCGACGTCCGTGCAGTAGTCGACGAGCAGGCCGACGTTCCACTGCGCGACGACGATGTTGTCGGGCAACCCGCCGTCGGCGATGGAGCGCTCCAGCAGGGACACCCGCTGCGGCATCGGCAGCAGCGCGGACTTGTCGGGGTTGTGCACCACCAGCACGTGCAGTTCGTCGAAGATGCGCGCCGCCCGCTCGATGACATCCAGGTGACCGAGGGTGACTGGGTCGAACGATCCGGGGACGACGGCGATCCGCTTCATGCCGCCAGCCTATCGGTGCTCAGTTCTTGGCGAGCGCGGCCCGGTCGGATTCGTCGAGGCGCCGGCGGAGCGCTTCGGCCAGCACCGGGTGGTCGGCGAGGTCGGGATCGGTGTCGAGGAGTTCGGCGGCATCCGCCCGCGCCTCGATGATGACCTCGCTGTCGTGCACGACCCGGAGCAGCTTGAGCGAGGACCGCCCGCCCGACTGCATGCTGCCGAGGACGTCGCCCTCGCGCCGCAGTTCGAGGTCGACCTGCGCGAGGTCGAAGCCGTCGAGCGTCGCGGCCACCGCGTCGACGCGCTCGCGTGCGGTGCTCTCCGCCTCCGCCGCGGTGACGAGCAGACACAGACCCGGGACGCCGCCTCGGCCGACGCGTCCGCGGAGCTGGTGGAGCTGCGACACCCCGAAGCGCTCCGCGTCGAGCACGACCATCGTCGAGGCGTTGGGGACGTCGACGCCCACCTCGATGACCGTCGTCGCGACGAGCACGTCGATCTCACCGGCCGCGAAGGCCCGCATCGTCCGGTCCTTCTCCTCCGCGCTCATCCGGCCGTGGAGGACGTCGATGCGTCGGGACGCGAGCAGCGGGTGGGTACGCAGCTGCTCCACCGTGGTGAGCACGGACGCGATCGGGCGCGCCGGGTCGGCGTCCTCCTCGAGTTCCTCACCGGGCTCGACCTCCTTGGCGTCGATCGCCGGGCACACCACGAACCCCTGCCGCCCCTGCGCGAGTTCCTCGGCGAGGCGCTCCCAGACGCGGGAGATCCACCGCGGGTGATCAGCCAGGGCGACCACGAAGCTCTCGATCCCCTGCCGGCCGCGCGGCAGCTCCTTGATGATGCTGACGTCGAGGTCGCCGAAGACGGTCATGGCCACGGTCCGTGGGATCGGCGTCGCGGTCAGTACGAGGACGTGCGGCGGTGTGCGTCCCTTCTGACGGAGCTGGTCGCGCTGCTCCACGCCGAAGCGGTGCTGTTCGTCGACGACGACCATCCCCAGATCAGCGAAGGTCACGGCGTCACCCAGCAGCGCGTGCGTCCCGATCACGATCCGGGCCTGGCCTGCGACGATCCGCAGCAGCGCCCGTTTGCGATCGGAGGTCGGCAGCTGGCCGGTGAGCAGCGTCGGCATGAGCTCGGCCGAGAGGTCGGGCCCGAGCGAACGGACGATCGACCGCAGGTGCTGCGCCGCGAGGACCTCGGTGGGCGCCAGGAGCACCGACTGTCCCCCGCTGTCGGCGACGGCCGCCATGGCCCGGAGGGCGACGAGCGTCTTGCCCGAACCGACCTCGCCCTGGACGAGCCGGTTCATCGGATTGGGCTGCGCGAGGTCGGCCGCGATCTCCGTGCCGACCGTCTGCTGGTCGCCGGTCAGCTCGAACGGGAGCGCGGCATCGAGGCGCTCGAGGTAGCCGCCGGCTTTCGGCACGCGGGGTTCGGCCGCCAGGGCACGGGTGGCCGCGCGCTGCTGGAGCAGGGCCGTCTGCAGGAGGTACGCCTCCTGGTACCGCAGACTGCGCCGGCCACGCTGCCAGTCGCGGTCGACCGCCGGGCGGTGCACCGCCCGGATGGCGGCGTCGAAGGAGAGCTCACCCCTCGCGGCACGGACCGACCGCGGGACCGGGTCCTCTTGCGGCGGCAACGCGTCGAGGACCAGTTCCACGGACTGCCTGAGGTTCCAGCTCGTGATCGTGCTCGTCGCCGGGTAGATCGGGATGGGCGCCTCCGACCACGCCTTCGCCTGGGCGTCCGCGAGCGCCGGTGCCTCGGCGTCGTCGGGGAAGAGCTGGTACTGCGGATGTGCGAGCTGGTAGCTGCCGCGGTAATCACCGACCTTGCCGGCGAAGATGCCGCGGAGTCCGGGCCGGAGTTCGTTCGCCCGCCACTTCTGGTTGAAGAACGTGAGGTTCAGGCGGCCCTGGCCATCGGAGATGACCACCTCGAGGATGGAGCCCTTGCGCTGCTTCATCTCCCGGTCGCGGACCTCGACCACGTCGGCGACGATCGTGACGTCCTCCCCGAGTGGCAACTGGCCGATGGCCGTCAGTTCACCCCGACGCGCGTAACGGCGTGGATAGTGCTCGAGGAGGTCGCCGACGGTCTCGACACCGAACGCCTTCTGCAACGCCGTCGCCGTGCGACCGCCGAGGACGCCACCGAGCTTCGTGCCCAGCTCGATCCCCGTCATGCCGTCGATTCTATTCGGCACCTCGGACACCGCGGTTCGCCCGGCTCCGCGCGGCCTGCGAGGATGGGACCATGGCCGGCATCAGGATCATCTCGGGTTTCGCCGGATCACGCACGATCCGGGTCCCGGGCAGCGGGACACGACCGACGAGCGATCGCGTCCGCGAGGCGCTCTTCTCCGCGCTGGAGGCCCGCGACGTGATCGCCGGCGCCGAGGTGCTCGACCTGTACGCAGGCTCGGGGTCGCTGGGACTCGAGTGTGCCAGCCGGGGTGCCGCGGTCGTCACCCTCGTCGACCGAGGGTCGGAGGCGGCGAAGCTGTGTCGCGACAACGCGAAGATCGTGACCTCGGCAGCACCTCGCGGTGCGGCACCACGCATCACGGTGCACGCCAAGTCGGTCGGCGCCTACCTGTCCGGGGCGACGGTCCCGTCCGACCTCGTCTTCATCGATCCCCCGTACGACCTCCCCGAGGCGGAGCTCACGGCCAACCTCGCCGCGCTCGTCGGTCTGGTCACCGACGACGGGCTCGTGCTCGTCGAGCGGAGCTCACGCTCGCCCGAACCGACCCTTCCCCCAGCGCTCGAGGTCCTGCGGAAGAGCACCTACGGCGAGACCGTCGTCTGGTGGATCACGCCGGTCTGAGTCAGCGCGTCACGGTCACCGCGTCACCGCACGGTCCTCGCGCCACAACGGCCGGGAACACCGCTCAACCGGACGCGTCGTCCCAGTCGCGGTAGGGGTCCCAACCGGCGCGACCGTCGTAGGCCAGACCGTCGACGAGGACTCCGGCACCGGTCCGGGCCGTGCCGATGGTCCGGAAGCCGGTGGGGATCGTGGTGGCGGCCGGGAACGTCGCCAGGAGGGAGTGGTCCTCGCCGCCGGCGAGGGCGAGCGCCACGTCGGCACCCAGGTCCTCGGCCCGGAGGTCGATCGCGACCCCACTCGCCCGCGCGAGGCGACCGGCGTCGAGCGCGAGCCCGTCCGACAGGTCGAGCATCGCCGTGGCACCGGCGACGGCGGCGACGACACCGGCGGCGATCGGTGGCCGTGGCGCGAGTTGTGCCTCCACCTCGACCCGGTGATCGCGTCGCAGGCCGGCCGCTGCCTCGACCGAGGGCACGCCGTCGGCGTCGACCCCGCGTGAGAAGAGGAGTCGCAGGCCTGCCGCAGCCGAACCCAACTCCCCCGCGACCGCGACCACGTCGCCGGGTCGCGCTCCGTCGCGTCGGACGGGGGCACGACCCTCGAGGTCGCCGAACGCCGTCACCGCGATCATGAAGACGTCGGACACGGCCAGATCGCCTCCGACGACACCGCAGCCGGGCGCGAGCTCGGCACAGGCGTCGCGCAGTCCGTCTGCGAACCCGTCGAGCACGGCGACCGGCAGGTGCTTGGGCATGGCGAGTGCGACGACGAGTGCCGTCGGACGCGCCCCCATCGCCGCGACGTCCGCCAGGTTGCTGGCCGCAGCCTTCCACCCCAGGTCGTGGGCGCTCGACCATGCCAGCCGGAAGTCCGGCCCATGGATCATCGTGTCCGTCGTGACGACGAACCGACCGTCCGGCGCCAGGACGACCGCGGCATCGTCACCCGGCCCGAGGAGTTCGGCGTCGGCGTGCGGCAGGCGAGGGAAGATGCGCTCGAGCAGCTCACCCTCGGCGAGGTCCCCGACACAGGGCCCTACGGTTCCGTGATCGTCGGACGCGCTCCCAGACTCGTTCATGGGATCAACGGTAGCCTGGTGGGCGATGTCCCCGATTCGTGTGCTCCTCGCCACCGCCCTCGCCGCAGCCGCAACCCTGGCCCTCGCCGGCTGCGCGCCCGCCGTCGCGCTCGAACCCGCCGCCGATGCGAACAACCCGCAGTGCGCGGAGGTCACGGTGCGTCTGCCCGACGTCGTCGCCGAGCTGCCCGAGCGAGGGACCGACGCCCAGGCCACCGGCGCCTGGGGCGATCCCGCGACGGTCCTCCTGCACTGCGGCGTCGCGATCCCCGGCCCGACCACGCAGCAGTGCCAGTCGGTGAACGGCGTCGACTGGATCATCGACGACGCCGACGCGCCGAACTACCGGTTCACCACCTTCGGGCGCACGCCCGCGGTCGAGATCGTGCTCGACGGCGACGCCGTCGCCAGCAGCACCGTCCTGGCCGATCTGGCGCCTGCCGTGTCCGTGCTCCCGGTCACCGGGAAGTGCACCGCACTCGGCGACGCCGACCTCCCGATCCCCACCGACGGCTGACCGTTCCGGCGCCGCTGCGTTCAGGAGCGGGCGCGCGCGACCTCGATCAGCTCGGTGATGAGCTCGGGGTAGCTGAGCCCCGAGGCCAACCAGCAGCTCGGGAACATCGAGATTGGGGTGAACCCCGGCATGGTGTTGACCTCGTTGACGACGAAGCCGTCCGCGGTCAGGAAGAAGTCGACCCGGGCGAGCCCCGCGCAGCCCAACGCCTCGAACGCCCGACGAGAAAGGTCCTGCATCTCCGACAACTGCTCGGGACGAAGATCGGCGGGGCAGACGAGCTCGATACCGGGGGCGTCGAGGTATTTCGCCTCGAAATCGTAGAAGTCGCGTCCGGTCACGACGACCTCGCCGGCCACCGAGACCCGAGGTGGCTCGCCGGGGAGGGACTCGAGGACCGCACATTCGACCTCGCGGCCCACCAGACCGGTCTCGACGAGCACGGTCGAGTCCTCGGCGAGGGCCAGTTCGATCGCCGCACGGAACGCGTCCGGCGTCGACACCTTCGACACGCCGACGCTCGAACCGGCTCGCGCCGGCTTCACGAACGCCGGTGACCCGAGCGATCCGAGCGACGCGAGCACCTCCTCGGGTGCCGTGGCCCAGTCGTGGGCGGTGAACCGCACCCACGGGGCGACGGCGATCCCGGCGGCCTGGAGCACCGTCTTCGTGAAGTGCTTGTCCATGCCGAGGGAGGACGCGAGGACGCCGGAGCCGACGTACGGGAGGTCGACGAGCTCGAGCATGCCCTGCACGGTGCCGTCCTCGCCGAACCGACCGTGGAGGATCGGGAAGACGATGTCGATGGGGCCGAGGGTGAACGGGACGCCGTCCTCCCCGACGACGGTCAGCTCACGGCTGCCGATGCGCTCAGGCCAGCGCACGGCCGGCCGCGAGGGGTCGACCTCCGGCAAGTGCGCGGGGTCGAGCGCGTACCGGCTCGGGTCGTCGACCTCGAGGACGTACGAGCCGTCGTGGGCGATCCCGACCGGGTAGACGTCGTACCGTTCGCGGTCAATCGCGGCGAGGACGCCGCCCGCCGTTGCGCAGCTGATCGAGTGCTCGCTTGAACGGCCTCCAAAGAGCACCACCACTCCGGTCTTGTGCGTCATCGTTGCTTCTCTCCCCCTGGGGTTCGTCGTCGTCGGTCGTGAGGTGCGGTGCGATGTCCTTCGGGTCGAGCGTGCCGTCGAGCACCTGCTTGACCTGTTCGACGATGGGCATCGCGACCCCCTTCGCCTTGGCCAGCTCGAGCACCGGCGCCACGGACGCGAGCCCCTCCGCGGTCTGCTGCATCTGTTTGACGACGTCGTCGAACTGATACCCCTGGCCGAGGAGACGCCCCGCCGTGTTGTTGCGGGACAGCGGCGACTGGCAGGTCGCGATGAGGTCGCCGAGCCCGGCCAGGCCCGAGAGGGTCTCCGGCTGCGCGCCGTGGGCCACCGCGAAGTCGGTCATCTCGACCAACCCGCGCGTGATGATGGAGGCCTTCGTGTTCTCGCCGTAGCCGACGCCGTCGACGATGCCGATCGCGACGGCGATGAGGTTCTTGAGCACACCGCCGAACTCGGTGCCGATGACGTCGGTGTTCACGAAACTGCGGAAGTACCGGTTGCGCGCGAGGAGCGCGACCGTCTGCGCCGTCTCGAGGCTCTCCGAGGAGATCACGGCGGCCGTCGGCTGCTCGCGGGCGATCTCGAGCGCGAGGTTGGGGCCCGAGGCGACGGCGATGCGTGACGGGTCGATGTCGAGGGTCTCGCGGATGACCTCGCTCATCCGGGATCCGCTGCGACGCTCGACGCCCTTCATGAGCGAGACGACGATGGTGCCGTCCTCGAGGTGCGGGCGGAGCGCGATGAGGTTGTCGCGCAGGGACTGGCTCGGGACGGACAGGAACACGACCGAGGCACCGCGCACGGCGTCGACCATGCTCGCGGTCGCCGTCATCCGCATCGGCAGATTGATCCCGGGCAGGTAGTCGCTGTTGCGCTTGGCCTCGGTGATCTCGCGGGCGAGCTCGGGCCGTCTGGCCCACATGACCACGTCGGAGCCACCGTCTGCGAGGATCTTGCCGAACGTCGTGCCCCAGCTGCCCGCTCCGAGCACGGCGACCCTCGTGGCGGCCGGTGGTTGCGGAACGTTCCTAGGACTCAAAGCGGCCTGTCTCCTTCTGCTGGTGTTTCGAGGGATCCCAACGCTCCGTGGGAGCTTGGGCACCGCGCAGTTCCTCGCAGAGGGCGGTGATGGCCTGCATGACGACCTCGGTCGCCTCGTTCAGCGTCTTCGAGTCTAGCTGCCGCCCGGCGAAGGCCGAGAGGTCCACCGGCTCGCCGATGGCGACCTCGACGCGCTTCCGCAAGGGGAACACCCGCAGCTTGCCGTACCGGGGCATGACCTCCTGCGTGCCCCAGTGCGCCGCGGGGATGATCGGCAGGCCGTGCGTGAGGGCGATCCGGACCGCGCCGGTGCGCCCGCGCATCGGCCACAGGCCCGGATCACGGGTGAGCGAACCCTCGGGGTATACGACGACGCCCTGACCGCGTTCGGTCAGGTGTGCTGCAGCGCTGACCGGGTCCATCCCGCGGGCGGAACCCTCGCGCTCGACGGGGATCTGGCCGGACTTCCGCAACAACCCCCCGACCACCGGGACCTTGAACAGACTGCCCTTCGCCATGAAGCGGGGCTGTCGCCCGAGCCGCCAGACGGCCACGCCCATGATCAGCGGGTCGAACTCGCTGTCGTGGTTGGGCGACAGGATGAACGGCCCCTCCTGCGGCAGGCGTTCGCCGTGCCGGACGCGGAGCTTGACGAGAGCACTGAACGGCGGGATCGCGATCGACGACAGCAACCAGTAGATCGACGGCCTCGACCGTTCCACCCCCACGGCGGACTACTTCGTTTCGAGGACGAAGTCAGCACCGAGCTGCTGGAGCTTCACGATGAAGTTCTCGTACCCACGGCTGATGATGCCGACGTTGCTGACCGTCGACTTGCCCTCGGCGGTGAGCGCCGCGATGAGGTGGCTGAAGCCACCGCGGAGGTCGGGTACCTCGATGTCGGCACCGTGCAACGGAGTCGGTCCGTTGATCACGGCGGCCTGCTCGAGGTTGCGCCGCGGCACCCGACGAGGCGTACCCGACAGCCCGTTGGGGTGCACGACGATGTTCGCGCCCATGGTGTTGAGCGCGTCCGTGAAGCCGAAGCGGTTCTCGTAGACGGTCTCGTGGACGATCGACTCGCCCGTCGCCTGCGTCAGCGCGACGATGAGAGGCTGCTGCCAGTCCGTCATGAAGCCGGGGTGCACGTCGGTCTCGATGACCACGGGCTTCAGCTCCTCCTTGCGGTAGAACCGGATGCCGTCGTCGGTGATGTCGAACCCGCCACCGGCCTTGCGGAAGATGTTGAGGAACGTCATCATGTCCTGCTGCTTCGCGCCGCCGACGAAGACGTCGCCGTCGGTCGCGAGCGCGGCCGACGCCCAGCTCGCGGCCTCGTTGCGGTCGCCGATGGCCGTGTGGTCGTACCCCTCGAGCTTGTCCACGCCTTCGATGAGGATCACGCGGTTCGGCTCGTAGGAGATGATCGCGCCCATCTTCTGGAGGACGGCGATGAGATCCATGATCTCCGGCTCGATCGCCGCACCCTTGAGTTCTGTGGTGCCCTTGGCACGGACCGCCGTGAGCAGGACCTGCTCCGTGGCGCCGACGCTCGGGTACGGGAGATGCACCGTCGTCCCGTGGAGACCGTTCGGGGCCGAGAGACGGATGCCCTGCGGGAGCTTCTCCACGACCGCGCCGAACTTGCGGAGCGCGTCGAGGTGGAAGTCGATGGGGCGGTCGCCGATGCGGCAGCCTCCGAGGTCGGGGATGA
Organism: Plantibacter sp. CFBP 13570; assembly: GCF_014841395.1. Lineage (NCBI taxonomy): Bacteria > Bacillati > Actinomycetota > Actinomycetes > Micrococcales > Microbacteriaceae > Plantibacter > Plantibacter sp. CFBP 13570. The sequence goes on from NZ_JACYTW010000032.1 coordinate 14,989, forward strand.
ACGCCGCCCCGAGGCGGTGGAGCAGCGGCCCGCAGAACAGGATCGGGATCCGGGAGAAGCCGGCGTGCGCGTCGATCTCCTCCATGTGGGCGGACTCGACGTTGGTCGGGTCGAGGCGGAGCTCGTTCGGGTTCTCGCCCTCCGTCACGTCCACGCCGTGGATCTCGAGCAGGGAGCGGACCACCCGGACGTCGCTGATGTTCGGCACGTTGCGCAGGACGCTGACGTTCTCGCCGAGCAGCGACGCCACCATCGCCTTGGTCACGAGGTTCTTGGCACCCTTGACCTCGATGCGGCCCCGGAGCGGGATACCGCCGTTGATCGTGATGCGGTCGACATCGAGTCCGACCGACGAGCCTGCCGCCTGTGACGCCTGGACGAGTGAATTCAAACCGGTACCTACTGCCTTGCTACTTGACGGGAATGGTGCGGGGCAGCCAGTTCGGCCGCCGGGCTTCGAACGCGGTGATCTGCTCCTCGCTACGGAGCGTCAGCCCGATGTCATCGAGTCCTTCGATGAGCCGCCACCGAGTGTAATCGTCGACCTGGAACGAAACCGTGAGATCGCCGACCGTGATGGTGCGGGAGATGAGGTCGACGACGGAATCCGCGCCTGGAGCGGCCTCGATCGCAGCCCAGAGCTGCTCGAGCTCCTCCTCCGTGACCTGGGCGGCCAGGAGGCCCTGCTTGCCGGAGTTCCCGCGGAAGATGTCGCCGAAGCGGGACGACACGACGACCTTGAACCCGAAGTCGCGCAGCGCCCAGACGGCGTGCTCACGCGACGACCCGGTACCGAAGTCGTGCCCGGCGACGAGGATGCTCGCGCCCTGGTAGGCCGGCTGGTTCAGGATGAAGTCGGGGTCCTGGCGCCATCCGGCGAAGAGTGCGTCCTCGAAGCCCGTCTTCGTGACCCGCTTCAGGTAGACGGCGGGGATGATCTGATCGGTGTCGACGTTGGAGCGCCGCATCGGAGCGGCGACGCCGGTGACGGTCGTGAACTTGTCCATCAGGCGTGCACGCCTTCCTGCTCGGTGGCCGCGTGTCTGCCGGGCTCGACCTCGAGATCGGCCGGGCTGGAGAGCGTGCCTCGGATGGCGGTCGCCGCGGCGACGAGCGGTGAGACGAGGTGCGTGCGGCCGCCCTTGCCCTGGCGACCCTCGAAGTTGCGGTTCGACGTCGAGGCGCAGCGCTCCCCCGGAGCGAGCTGATCGGGGTTCATCCCGAGGCACATGGAGCATCCGGCGAACCGCCACTCCGCACCGAAGTCGGTGATGATCTTGTCGAGCCCCTCGGCCTCCGCCTCGATCCGAACCCGGGCGGAACCCGGGACCACCATCACTCGCACACCCTCGGCCTTCGTGCGGCCCTCGATGACGGATGCGAACGCCCGCAGGTCTTCGATCCGGCTGTTCGTGCAGGAGCCCATGAAGACCGCGTCCACCGGGATCTCCTTCATCGGGGTACCGGCTTCGAGTGCCATGTACTCCAGCGCGCGCTCGGCGGCGGAGCGCTCGTTCGGGTCGGCGATGGCCGCGGGGTCGGGAACGTTCTCGCTGAGCGAGACGCCCTGGCCCGGGTTGGTGCCCCAGGTGACGAAGGGTTCCAGCGCGTCGGCGTCGAGGAAGACCTCGGCGTCGAAGGCGGCGCCTTCATCGGTCGCGAGGGTGTCCCAGTAGGCGACGGCTTCGTCCCAGTCGGCTCCGGTCGGAGCGTGCGGGCGGCCCTGCAGGTAGTCGTAGGTGATCTGGTCCGGGGCGACCATGCCGGCACGGGCACCGGCCTCGATCGACATGTTGCAGATCGTCATGCGGCCCTCCATGGAGAGCGCACGGATCGCCGAGCCGCGGTATTCGAGGACGTAGCCCTGCCCGCCGCCGGTGCCGATCTTCGCGATGACGGCGAGGATGATGTCCTTCGCGGTCACGCCCGGCCGCAACGTGCCTTCGACGGTGATCGCCATGGTCTTGAACGGCTTCAGCGGCAGCGTCTGCGTGGCCATGACGTGCTCGACCTCGCTGGTGCCGATGCCGAAGGCCATGGCCCCGAAGGCGCCGTGGGTCGAGGTGTGCGAGTCGCCGCAGACCACCGTGATCCCGGGCATCGTGAGGCCGAGCTGCGGCCCGACGACGTGCACGATCCCCTGATCGAGGTCGCCGAGGGAGTGGATCCGCACCCCGAACTCCGCGGCGTTGCGACGGAGGGTCTCGATCTGCGTGCGGCTGGTGAGGTCGGCGATCGGCTTGTCGATCGCGAGCGTCGGGGTGTTGTGGTCCTCGGTCGCGATCGTGAGGTCGACGCGACGCAGCGGCCGGTCGGCCAGGCGGAGACCGTCGAAGGCCTGCGGGCTCGTCACCTCGTGGACGAGGTGCAGGTCGATGTAGATGAGGTCGGGCGTGCCGTCCTCACCCTTGACGACGAGGTGGTCGTCCCAGACCTTCTCGGCGAGCGTGCGCGGGTGCTCGGGAATGCTCGGGACGGACGGATCGGCGTTCAGCTGCGACATGTCGTGGAATTCCTTCAAACGATGAGTGGTCAGGCGTCAGCGACCTCCGCGACGAGGGAGCCTGGAACTAGGCCTCGTCGCGGCTGGGAAGGAGGAGCAGCCCGGACAACATTCGCCCAGCGTACCACCCGGTCCGTGGCGGAGACGTCGGCACCGTCGTCGCTCGCGGGGACGCCGGTGCCGACATCCCAGCTACTTCGGCGCGTCGATCCCGACGCGGTACTGCCCCTGGTCGTTGATGACCTCGACGGCCACCGGGTAGCTCTTCGCGTTGTACGAGAACGTGCACTCGAACTGGGTCCCGGTCGTGGCCGGCTGGTCACTCGGGCACTCGACCTTCTCGACGTCTGCGAGGCCGAAGTCCTGCTTGAGCACCTCGGCCACACCGGTCTGCACCGAGCCGCGGTCGAGCATCGGCGTGAACAGGCGACCGACCGAGAGGAGGGTGAGCGGGACGGCGATGAGCGATGCGGCGACCGCACCGATGAGCACGCCGATCCAGAGCTTGCGCCCGAGCGGCTTCCGGGCGGGTTTCCGGCTCGCATCAGGCTGCTGGCCCGCGACGCCGTACTCGGGGCCGGGACGGAACGGACCGGTCTGCTGTGGACCGGACTGCGATCCTTGCTGTTGCGGACCTGGCTGGAACGGGCCGGTCGGGTGCTGCGCCTGTCCCGGACCGAAGGGCTGTGGCCCGGTCGGGCGTGCCTGACCGTAAGGAGGTTGACCCTGCGGCCCCTGAGGCTGGCCCTGCGGCGCGCCGAATGGACGTCCCTGTGGAGCCTGGCCGGGGGCCCGACCCTGCTGAGGACCCCCGGGCGCGTGACCGGGCTGACCAGTCGATGTCGGGGGCCGGAACCCGTCCGGACCGCCTGGCCGCCCCTGCTGCTGCGGCTGCTGGTTCGGGCCTGCGTTCGAGGGCCGCTGCTGCTGCACCCACGGCTGCCCACCGGGCGCGCCGGCGAACGGCGCTCCAGGCTGGGTGGGCGGCTGCGGCGCTGGACCGTTGGACTGCTGCCCTGGGGCGTCTCCCTGCGGACGGGGCCCTCCGCCGGCCTGACCAGGCGCGGACAGCTGAGACGGGCCGTTCTGCGACGGGACGCCCTGCGGTGGTCCGTTCTGACCCTGCGGCGCGCCGTTCTGGGGTGCACCGTTCTGCGGCGGCGTCTGACGCTGCGGGCTGCCCGGTCCGAAATCCAGGCGGGGTGCGTCCGGGTCGGGGAATCCCGGCGGCTGCTGGTCGGGGCGCAGGGGGCCGCCGACCGGGGGCTTTCCGAGGTCCTCGGGTTTCTGGTCGTCGGTCATTTCCTCAACTCCTCGATCCGATCCCAGAACGCGGCCTGATCGGCCGCCGGGATCACCGTCACGTCGAATCCTGATGGTGCGGTCGGCAGGTCTTCGAGCGTCGACGTGCCCGACACCTCGAAGCCGGCCTGCAGCTGCAGCTTGGTCTCGCTCTCGACCGTCCCGCTCAACTCCATCTTCACGAGGCCGCCTTCGGCGTTCTGGAAGATCGTCACCGGCAGGAGGGTCGCCAGGTCGTCCTCGCTGAACGACGACACGAGGTCGTCCGGGAGGTCGAACAGCGTCCCGACGGCCAGCACGCTCTCGAGGCTCGCGCTCGTCGAGATCTGCGAGGAGCCGTCGTTCCGCATCGAGACCACGACGCTGCTGAGCGCGCCGTCCCCCGAGCTGCGTGTCGTTTCGACCGCGGTGTAGATGTCGCAGGCGATGGAGATGCCCGGGTAGACACAGGCGGGTCCGAGTGAGCCCTCGGCGTCCTCCTCGGCCACGTACTGCGTCTGGACGGCCACCCACTCCGTCGGCGCGAGCTCCTTGAGTTCACCGCCGAGCAGCAGGAGGTCGTAGTCGACCCCCGCCTGGTGATAGATGTCGACGGTGTCGCCGTCGGCGGAGCCCTTGTCCTGGCTGAACGAGGCGGTCGGGTCGCCGAAGAGGACCACCGAGTCGTTCTCGTGCGACTCGAGGTCTCCCGAGACGGCGTGGACGTATGCCGACCCGATCACGTCCGGCGCCTGGCCGATCTGGGCCGACAGCAACTCGAACCTCGCCTCGGCGAGATCCTGCATGTAGCTCTGCTGGGCGGCGGCGTCGGGGAACGCCGATCCTGGCGTCGTGCAGGCGCTCAAGGCGAGCGCGGCGCTCCCGGCCAGAGCCAGGGCACCGATCCGCCGTCGCGTCATGCTGGTGCGGGCGGTCATGAACCCTCCGCCAGAGCGTCGTTGTACAGCGTGAGCGCCCGCTGTCCGAGGACGGGGCCCTCGAGCCAGGAACCGTCGCCGCGCGAGGTGACCGAGGTGACGTACCCGGCACCGGTGGCGGGATCCAGCCGGGTGAGCCAGCCGCCGCCCGAGCAACCCGGGGTCATGAGGCAGTCGACCCGGTATCCGGCATAGCCCTTGGTGGCGGCCTGGCTCGCGCAGTAGCGCTGCGACTGTCCGTCGAACGGGGCGGCGGACGGGTAGCCGATCACGGTGATGCCCTCAGGCGGGGTACCGAAGGAGATGCCCTGACCGCCGGTCACCTCCTGGATCTTCTGGCCTGCGGCATTCGGGGCGAGGCGGATGAAGGCGAAGTCGTAGGCCCAGCCGTTGCCGCTCGTCGCACCGCTGGCGTCCGAGGTCGCCTCACTCGTGAACTCGTCGGGGACGTAGGTGCTGACCCCGGCCCACTGCCCGTAGGGCTGGGTCTGGCCGTTGGCCGCGTCGGCCGGGATGAAGATGATGTTCTCGGCGAGCTGTTTGCCGTACGTGTCCCAGACGCAGTGGCCTGCCGTCAAGACGAGGTCCATGGTCGGGGCGTTGACGACGCTCGCGGAACAGACGTAGGTGGCGCCGCCGATGGAGAAGTACAGACGTCCCTGCGTGGCCGCCGCCAGCCCGGTCGCCGGGTACGGGTCGCCCGCCGCTGTCGGGGCGATGGCCTTGACGTCGACGTCGGGACCGACGCCGGTACTCGGGTGCACGACCACGCCGGTGGCCTGGTCGCCCGTGAGCGTGTCCTCGCCCGGCTTCAGGTCCGGTGCGGTCGCTCCCCCGAACTTGTCGTCGGTCCAGTAGTCGTTGACCTCCTGGGGACTCGCGTCGAAGTCCTTGCGCAGGGTGTCGTCGGTGCCGCCGTCGACGTCGACGACGGGGCCTGCACCGCCGGCTACGGGCTCCCCCGTCACCGGGATGGAGCACCCTGTCAGCAGGGCGGCGAGGATCAGGACTGCGGCTGTCGCCGGAGCGCGGCGCTTCTGCTTCACGGTCACCCGGCCAAGCTAGCACGCAGCGGCACTCGGCGAGATCGGTGCGGGCCCTGCCTTCCGCGCATCCCGGAGAGCCTGCGTGGACCTCCCGGGGCACGCTCGAGCCGCCAAATGAACGAAGCCCCGCTCCCTGATGACTCAGGAGAGCGAGGCTTCGTTCGGTGTTGTGACCCCAACGGGATTTGAACCCGTGCTGCCGCCGTGAGAGGGCGGTGTCCTAGGCCGCTAAACGATGGGGCCGTAAGCAACGGATATGAGTATGCCATACGATTTCGAGCCGTACAAATCGAGGCCACCAGCGGCATCCGACGGGCGTGTCGCGCGGTGGCCGCGGTCGGGCGAACCGGCTCAGGCGAGCACGCGGAGGGCACCCGGGACCACGTCGATCGTGACCGGCGGCGGACCGATCCGCTCCCCGTCGGCATAGGCGGTGACACCGTCCGCGGCGATCGAGACCGAACGGACCCGAGACAGTCGCACGATGTCGAGATCCGTGTGGGCACCAGAGAAGACCTTGGGGAACAGCCGGAGGAACCGGAACCGTGACACGGGTGCGACGATGAACAGGTCGAATCGGCCGTCGGCGAGGTCCGCCTGCGGCGCGATGAGCATGCCACCACCGATCGAGGTGTTGTTCGCGACGGCGAGGAGGACGGCATCGACCGTCTCCGGCGCCCCGTCCACGGTCAGCTCGTACCGGCGAGACCTCAGGGCCAGGAGCTCCCGGAGGATCGCGATCGTGTACCGGCTGCGCCCGCGCGGACGTCGCATGCGGTTCGCCCGCTCGTTCACGAGGGCGTCGAAGCCTGCGGACACCGCACCGACGAACCAGGTCGTCCGCTCGCCGTCCGTCACCGTGCCGGCGTCGATCACGCGCGGCTCGCCCTCGAGCGCACGGAGCAGGGACGCGATCGCGGCCGCGGGATCACCCAACGGGATCCCGAGTCCCCTGGCGATGTCATTGCCCGTACCGGACGGGACCACGCCGAAGGGCAGGCCCGAGTCGCGTACCGCCTCGACGGCCAGACTCACCATGCCGTCGCCTCCGACGACGACGAGCGCGTCCAAGCCGGCCTCGATCGCAGTCTGCACCGCGCTTCGGAGCTGCCCGACCGTCTGCTCCTGCAGGCGGACGGCGCGGTGCCCGGCCTGCTCGAGGGCGTCGAGCACCATCGGGCCCACGGCTCGGGTCGATCCGAACGACGCGGTCGGGTTGATGGCGACGCCGATGCGTCGGGGCTGCGTGGTCACCTGCCGATTCTGACAGGCCCACAGCGGGTGGACACCCGGACCACCGGGTTGCCCCCGGCGCTCCCACGGTATTCACTCGTCCTATGAGACTCACGAAGTTCGAACATGCAGCATTCCTCCTCGAGACGGACGGCGCCAAGCTGATCGTCGACCCGGGTGCGTTCACGTCCCCGATCTCCGATGTGGAGCACACCGCGGCGGTCCTGATCACGCACCTGCACCCCGACCACTGGACCGCGGAGCACCTCGACCGCATCCTCGCCGCGAGCCCGGAGGCCGTCCTCTACGGACCGGCCGGTGTCGCCGCCGCCGCGGACGGCTATGACATCACCGTCGTCGCCCCGGGAGACGTGGTCGAAGCCGGGCCGTTCACGCTCCGCTTCTTCGGCGGGACCCACGCGGTCATCCATTCGTCGATCCCGGTGATCGACAACGTCGGCGTCCTCATCAACGACCTCGTGTACTACCCCGGCGATTCCTTCACCGTCCCGGAGGGCGTCGACGTCGACCTCTTGGCCGCGCCGGCGGGTGCACCGTGGATGAAGATCTCCGAGGGCATGGACTTCGTCACCGCCGTCGCACCGAAGCGCGCGTTCGGGACGCACGAGATGGTGCTCTCCGGGCCGGGGCAGAGCATGTCGCACGACCGCCTGCAGTGGGCGACCGAACAGGGCGGCGGGACCTACTACCCGCTCGCCCCGCTCGACACGCTCGAGGTCTGAGACCGGTCGACTACCGGCGGCGGAAGTTCGCCGCCGCCGGGCAGTCGAACGGGTCGCGGGCTGAGAGGCCGACCCGGTTGAGGTACTCGATGACGATGGCGTAGGACTGCAGCAGGGTCGTCTCCGTGTACGGCACCTGCTGGGTCTCGCAGTGCTCCCGCACGATGACGCGAGCACGGGCCAGAGCCGGGCGAGGCATGCTCGGGAACAGGTGGTGCTCGATCTGGTAGTTGAGGCCGCCCATGAAGGTGGCCATGCCGAAGCCGCGGACGTTGCGCGAGGTCAGCACCTGCTTGCGGAGGAAGTCGAGCTTCATGTCGGCCGGGATGATCGGCATGCCCTTGTGGTTCGGCGCGAAGGACGCACCCATGTAGACGCCGAAGACCGCGAGTTGGACGCCGAGGAACGCGAACGCCATGCCGACGGGCAGGAAGAGGAAGATCGCTGCCAGGTACAGACCGACGCGGGCGACGATCATGCTGATCTCGGCGGCGCGGCCGTCCACCTTGCCCGGACCGAAGAGGGTCTTGAAGGACAGCGCGTGGAGGTTGATGCCCTCCAACATGAGGAGGGGGAAGAAGAGGTAGCCCTGCTTGCGGGTGATCAGCGCCTGCAGGCCCTTGGCCTTCGCCGCGTCCTCCTCGATGAAGGAGATCGTGTCGATCTCGATGTCGGGGTCCTTGGTGACCTGGTTCGGGTTCGCGTGGTGGCGCGTGTGCTTCGTCATCCACCACGAGTAGCTGATACCGACGATGCCCGCCGCGAGGAAGCGTCCGGCGCGGTCGTTCGCGCGGCCCGACTCGAAGACCTGACGGTGCGAGGCCTCGTGGGCGAGGAAGGCGAACTGGGTGAGGATGATGCCGAGCGCGCCGGCGATGAGCAACTGGAACCAGGACTCGCGGAGTAGGACGAACCCGGTGACGCAGCCGAGGAGCGCGATCACGAGGAACGAGAACGTGAGGATGTAGAACGTGCGGTGGCGGCGGAGGAGCCCCGCTTCGCGAACCGTCTTCAACAGCGACGAGTAGGAGCTGGTGACGTTCGCAGCGCCGGGCTTGCGGGGGCTCGTGGCACGAACCGGGCCGAGGATGGCTTCAGTTGACATGGGCACTCCGGAGGAATCGTGTCGACTTCCCAGCCGGGGCGATGAGCGGATGCTCGGACGAGCGCGAGCTCTGCAGATGGCCACAGCCTACGGTCGGTGTCTGAAGAATCACCCCACATCACGACATCCGACCCCAGATCAGGCCGCTTACCCGCCAGATGTCGAGAAAAGACGCAGAATTGGCCAATCCGTTACGTGTTCGGCTGCCGTTTCGAGCCGAGATGGGCTAACGTGGATCGAAGTTGTTGTGTTGCGCAGGTATTTCAAGCCGCGTTTCCACCGATGGATACGCTGCTTTTCTGAGGAGCGAGCAAAGAACACCGCGACGAACGGGCCCGAAAGTCGGGAACGGTCACTCATGAAAGAGGAAATACATGTCAACTGGAACTGTGAAGTGGTTCAACGCCGAAAAGGGCTTCGGATTCATCACTCCTGACGACGGCAGCGCCGACGTCTTCGCACACTTCTCCGCCATCGCGACGAGCGGCTACCGCTCGCTCGAGGAGAACCAGAAGGTCGAGTTCGAGACCAACCAGGGCCCCAAGGGCCTGCAGGCCGAGAACATCCGCCCCCTCTGATTCTCTGATCAGTCGGAGCTGACGATCCGAGCGGCCGGTCATTCCAGCCCTCGCGTCTGAGACACCGAGAACCGCCCCTGACGTTCGCGTCAGGGGCGGTTCTGTGTTTTCGGGCCAGCCCCCGGTATCCCCGGGGCAGTTCGGTGCCTCCGGGCGACGCTCCTCCTGCGGCTACTCCTGGACGGGGAGGATGAGCTCCGGTCCATCACCCTGCAACGGCGCCACCCGGTGGAAGACGAGCTGCTCCGCGACGTCGGTCGCTGCGGACACCATCTCGTCGACCTCGTCCTGATCGGCCTCGTGGTGCGGATCGAGCCAGGCGTCCCAGCATTCCGGAGGCAGCGTCACCGGCGTCCGTGGGTGCAGCTCCTGCAAGGGACCGACCGCCGGCCGCGTGAGGATGGTCGCGCTCAGCACCCAACGGCGCGGGTCGTCGTCCGGTAGCGAGCGGTCGCGCCACCACGAGTAGAGGGCCGCGAAGACGATCGGTTCACCACCCGCGGTCTGCACGTAGTACGGGGTCTTCGTCGCGCCCTCGGTGTGCCACTCGTAGTACCCGGCAGCAGGCACCAACGCGCGCTTCTGTTTGACCGATGGCGCGAACGTGGGCTTGGTGGTGACCTCCTCCGCGCGAGCGTTGAAGGTCGGGTACTGACTCTTCAGCTCGGTGGCGAACGACGGCACGAGTGACCACCGCGCCGATTCGAGCCGGCGGACCACCGGCCCCGTCTTCACCGAGTCGAGGATGATCGGGATCTGCTCGGTCGGGCGCACGTTGTACGAGGGCCCGGGCAGCTCGGCAGCCGCGTGGTCGATGTCGAAGAGCTCGATGAGTTCCTCGGTGGATTCGGTCACGACGAAACGTCCGCACATGGGCCCAGCGTACCGGGCGCCGCTGACACCGCGGACCGCGTGTCGGTGGGATGCGGGACCATGGTCGAGTCATCCGTCAGTCGTCGTCGAGACCGGATCGAGCCGGTTGACTTGTTCGAAGATATGTTCGAATATTGAGCCATGGCCCTCCGCGCACTCGTCGACTCCCCCGTCAGGGCGGACACCGCGACCGAGCTGCACGAACTCCAGGGGCGCATCAAGCGGATGCAGGGGACGCGCCTCGACACCCGGTCCCTGCCGACCGCTCCTGAGCTCTCCCGGCTCCTGCCCGGTGGCGCTCTCCAGGCCGGAGGCAGCTACTCCGTCCTCGGCTCCACGGCACTCGCCATGTCGCTCATGGCCGGGCCGTCCGCAGCCGGGACGTGGTGCGCCGTCATCGGTCTCCCGTCGTTCGGCGTAGAGGCGGCGGCCTCCATGGGCATCGACCTCGAACGGCTCGTCCTCGTCCCCCAGCCCGGTCCGGACTGGCTCACGGTCACCGCGGCCATGGCCGACGTCGCCGGCGTGCTCATCACCGCGCCTCCCGGACGGATCGCCCCGAGCGACGCCGCCAGACTCGCGGCTCGCCTCCGGCAGCGCGAAGCCGCACTGATCGTCCTCGGTTCCTGGCCGCAGAGCGATGCGACGTTGCGCGTGACCGAGAGCTCCTGGAGCGGCCTCGGGGCGGGGCACGGACATCTCCGGCATCGGCGGCTCACCGTCAGCTCGATGCTCGGCCAGGGGGCTGCGGGCCGGCCCAGGACCGCGCACCTGACGCTGCCCCTGGGATCGATCGAGGATCGCACCTCGCAGCTCGCCGGCTCCGGCCTCATCGACGACGACACGGTCGTCCGGCTCCCGATGGTCGTGAACCGATGACGACCGAACCGCCTGCGGGACCGGTCGAGCGCACCATGGTCCTCTGGTGCCCCGACTGGCCGATCGTGGCGGCACGACTCTCCGGGACGCTGTCCGAGGACACGACCGACGCTCCGCTGGCCCTGGTCGAGCATGGTGAGGTCCTGGCCTGCGACGCCAGCGCACGTCGAGCAGGAGTGCGGCGAGGACTCCGTGTCCGCGAGGCTGAGGCCCGCTGTCCGGAACTGGCGACCGCCGACTACGACCCGGTCGTCGACACCCGCGCCTTCGAGCCGATCCTCCTCGGCATCGAGGAACTCATGCCGGGCGTCCAGCCCTTCCGGGCCGGGCTCTGCGCCATCCGATCCCGAGGACCGAGCAGATACTACGGCGGCGAGTCGGCTGCGGCGGAGGTGCTCCTGGCCCGTCTCGACGAGCTCGGTGTCCCCGATGCACGGATCGGCATCGCCGACGGCCCGTTCGCCGCGGAGCAGGCTGCGAGGTCCACCGCGTTCCAGCAGGACGGTTCCCGGATCATCGTCATCCCCTCCGGAGCTTCTCCCGCCTTCCTGGCCCCGCTCCCCCTGTCCACCCTCGGGCGCCCCGAACTCAGCTCACTGCTCCACCGGCTCGGGATCAGCACCCTGGGAGCGTTCGGCGCACTGCCCGCGACCGAGGTCCGCGACCGCTTCGGCCCCGACGGCGCCCGAGCGCACCGCCTCGCAGCCGGCGCGGACGCCCGAAGCGTCGTCCCTCGCGTGCCACCCACCGAGCTGGCCGTGTCGATAGCCTTCGAGCCCCCGCTCGACCGCATCGACCAGCTGACCTTCGGGTTCCGGCAGTCCGCGGAACGGTTCATCACCGGCCTGGCGGAGGCCGGCCTCGTGACCACCGCGATCACGATCAGCATGCGGAGCGAGCGCGGGGAGCGCTCCACCCGCACCTGGCTCCACCCACGCTGGTTCACCGCCGGCGACGTCCTCGATCGCGTGCGCTGGCAGTTGCAGGGCGCGTCCAACATCGATCACGGACTCGCCTCTCCCGTCGAACTCGTCGAGGTCGTCCCGGAGACCCTCGACGACGCTGCGGAACACGAGGAAGGACTCTGGGGCAGCGGACCGGACGAACGCATCCACAGCGGACTCGCCCGCGTCCAGAGCATGCTCGGCCACGACGGCGTCGTGACCGCGGTGCCGTCCGGCGGCCGCCTCCTCCTCGACCGCCGCATCCTCGTCCCCTGGGGCAGCGTTCCGCCGGGTGGTGAGGCAGCCGTGGCCGAACGTCGGAACCGGCCGTGGCCAGGGACCATCCCGGGAGCGGCTCCCTCGACCGTCTTCGACACCGCCGTGCCGGTCGAGGTCGTCGACGCGACGGGCCAGGCTGTGGCGGTCGACGAGCGCAGCACCGTGAGTGCAGCACCCGCACGGTTCTTCGCTTTCTCGGACTGGCACGTCATCGACGGTTGGGCCGGCCCCTGGAGCATCGACGAACGCTGGTGGGACGACGACGGCCACCATCGCGTCCACCGTCTCCAGGTCCTCGACGACTCGGGTGACGCCTGGCTGCTCCTGCTGGAGGAGCAGCACTGGAGGGCTGAGGCCCGCTACGACTGAACCGCATCACGTCCGCACCACACCGCATGACGAAGGAGCCCAGCATGGGATGGAACAACCCCCCGGTCTCATGGTCGGAGTTCGAGCGCCGTCTGTCCGACGCGAGCCGTCCGGCCACCCTGCCGCTGGGAGCCGACGGTGGGGACAGCCCGGCCTGGTCGCGGAAGCGTCAACCGTACGTCCCCGAACCACCGGAGCAGCGCCCGTCGACGACGCGGGTCCCCTATGCGGAACTCCACGCGCACTCGAGCTTCAGCTTCCTCGACGGCGCGAGCCCGCCGGAGCGGCTCGTCGAAGAGGCTGCGGCACTCGGCCTGCACGCGCTCGCGCTCACCGACCACGACGGTTTCTACGGTGTCGTCCGGATGGCCGAGGCGGCGGAACGGTTCCCCGACCTCCGGACGGTCTACGGTGCCGAACTGTCCATCGGCTTGGACCGGCCGCAGAACGGCGTCCCCGACCCCGTCGGACATCATCTGCTCCTGCTCGCCCGTCGAGCAGAGGGGTATCACCGCCTGGCCGGTGCGATCACGGACGCACAACTCGCCGACGGAGCCGAGAAGGGTCACCCGATCTACGACCTCGAGCGGCTCGCCGCCTCCGTCGCCGGCCACGTGACCGTGCTCACCGGGTGCCGCAAGGGGTTCGTCCGCACCGCGCTCCGTGAGCACGGTCTGGAGGCCGCCGCCGCCGCGGTCGACCGACTCGTCGCCCTGTTCGGTCCGGAGCACGTCGTCGTCGAGTTGAGCGACCACGGCCACCCGGAGGACTCGGCGGAGAACGATGCACTCGCCGAGATCGCGGCGTTGCTCGACCTCACCGTCGTCGCCACGGGCAACGTCCATTACGCCACGCCCGAGCAGCATCGACTCCAGACCGCGCTGGCGGCCGTCCGAGCACGACGCAGCCTCGACGAGCTCGACGGATGGCTTCCCGCGGCCGGAACCGCGCACCTGCGGAGCGGCGCCGAGATGGCGGACCGGTTCGCCAGATACCCCGGAGCGGTGGCACGGAGCGTCGAGCTGGCCGACGAACTCGCCTTCAGCCTGCGGGCGGTCCGCCCGAAGCTCCCGCGACAGCGCGTCCTGGAGGGCCATACGCCCATGAGCTGGCTTCGGCACCTCGTGCTCGAAGCCGTCCCCGTCAAGTACCCCGACGCCACTCCCGAACACCTCCGACGCATCGAACGGGAGCTCGAGGTCATCGAGCAGAAGGACTTCCCCGGGTACTTCCTGATCGTGCACGACATCGTCAGTTTCGCCCGCGGCCGGGGCATCCTCTGCCAGGGACGCGGTTCCGCCGCGAACTCGGCCGTCTGCTACCTGCTCGGGATCACCGCCGTCGACTCGATCTTCTACGAGCTGCCGTTCGAACGGTTCCTCTCCAGCATGCGAGAGGAGGAGCCCGACATCGACGTCGACTTCGACTCCGACCGGCGCGAGGAGGCCATCCAGTACGTCTACGAGACCTACGGACGCCGCAACGCCGCTCAGGTCGCGAACATCATCAGCTATCGGCCGAAGTTCGCCGTCCGCGACACCGCCAAGGCGCTCGGGTACAGCCCCGGTCAGCAGGACGCCTGGTCGAAACAGGTCGAGCGTTGGGGCGGGGTCATGTCGAGCACCGACCACGACATCCCCGAGCGCGTCGTCGGCCTCGCGCAGCAGATGCTCACCCTGCCCCGGCACCTGGGCATCCACTCGGGTGGCATGGTGCTGACCGATCGGCCGGTCGGCGAGGTCTGCCCGATCGAGCACGGGCGCATGGACGGTCGCACGGTCCTCCAGTGGGACAAGGACGACTGCGCCTGGATGGGTCTCGTCAAGTTCGACCTCCTGGGTCTCGGCATGCTCTCGGCCATCCAGTACTGCTTCGACCTCGTGGCCGAACACACCGGGGAGCGCTGGACCCTGGAGACCATCCCGAAGGACGAAGCAGGGGTCTACGACCAGCTCTGCCGGGCCGACACCATCGGGGTCTTCCAGGTGGAGAGCCGCGCGCAGATGGGCATGCTGCCGCGCTTGCTCCCCCGCCGGTTCTACGATCTCGTCATCGAGGTCGCCATGATCCGCCCGGGGCCCATCCAGGGCGGCGCGGTGCACCCCTACCTGCGCCGGAAGACCGGCCAGGAGCCCATCACCTACCTCCACCCGAGCCTCGAACCGGTCCTCGAACGCACGCTCGGCGTGCCGCTGTTCCAGGAGCAGCTCATGCAGATGGCGATGGCCGTCGGTGGGTGTTCGGCCGAGGATGCGGACCTCCTGCGCCGGGCGATGGGATCGAAGCGCGGCGAGGAGAAGATCGAGAGCCTCAAGGACACGCTGTACCTCGGCATGGCCGGTAACGGCATCGTCGGAGCGGACGCCGATGCCGTGTACGCCAAGATCCAGGCCTTCGCCAACTTCGGTTTCGCCGAGAGCCACTCCCTGAGCTTCGCCCTCCTCGTCTACGTGAGCGCCTGGCTGCGTCTGCACTACCCGGGGGCGTTCCTCGCGGCCCTGCTCCGGGCGCAGCCCATGGGGTTCTACTCGCCGATGACGCTCGTCGCCGACGCCCGCAGACACGGCGTCTCCGTCCTTCGTCCCGATCTGCATCGCTCCGGCGCACAGGCCGGCCTCGAAGCGCTCGACCCGGAGGCCGCCCCCGGTGCCCCGGTCGCTCCCGGCGGACGCACGCGCTGCCTCGAACACGATCAGGGACCGACCGGGCTCTTCGATCCACTCCTTCCCGACGATTCGGCAGGACACCGGCGCGACGGCGCACTCGCCGTCCGGCTGGGTCTCTCCTCCGTCCAGGGGATCGGTGAGGAGCTCGCGAAGCGGATCGTCGCCGAACGGGAGTCCGGAGGGCTGTTCACCAGCCAGGCCGACCTGGCCAGGCGGATCGGCCTGAGCTCCTCGCAGTTGGAGTCGCTCTCGGCGGCGGGCGCCTTCGACGGATTCGGCCTCACCCGTCGTGAGGCGATGTGGGGCGCAGCGCAGGCCAGTCGGCATCGTCCCGACCAGCTCGAGGGGACGTTCACGACCGTGCAGCCGCCGTTGCTCCCGGTTCCGACGGCCGCCGAACAACTCATCTCCGACATCTGGTCGACCGGGATGTCGACCGACGACCACCCCATCCGCCACGTCCGTGCCGATCTCACACGACGAGGTGCGCTGCGGTCCGACGAACTCCTGACGGCGCAGACGGACCGTCGCGTGGAGGTCGGGGGTGTCGTGACGCATCGGCAACGGCCGGCGACGGCGAGCGGCATCACCTTCATGAACCTCGAGGACGAAGCGGGACTCGTCAACGTGATCTGCAGTGTCGGCGTCTGGAACCGGTATCGCCGCGTGGCCAGGGAAGCCCCGGCGATGGTGGTCCGCGGCATGCTGGAGCGATCACCGGAAGGCATCGTCAATCTGGTGGCGGATCGGTTGGAAGCGCTCCGGATCGGGGCGAACACCCGTTCGCGCGACTTCCAATGACCGGTCACGACCAAACCGCGGCGGCCTCCTCCTCCGAACACCCTCTACAGCACAGCACGAGACTCATGGGATTCCCAGGCAGGCCCCGGGAAGGAATGACCGGGAGCCACCCGGCGTTGTCCCCAGTGTTGAGTAGACCAGAAGGGGGTCACCCATGGCGAGAGTGTACGAAGAGATCGAAGGCCGGACCGGCGAGGTGGAACGGTACCGTCACCACCCGAACGGCAAGGGCATGGTCGCAGCTCGTGCACTGATCGATCCGTCGGCGTTCATCGAACGCACCACCTTCGTGGAGGCTGACGCGGACATCCGTGCCAACGCCTGGATCGGTGCCGGAACCTGGATCGACCGGTCCGCGGTGATCGGGGAAGGCGCCTTCATCGGCGCGAACGTCCACATCGGGGAGCGCTGTGTCATCGGACGCGGAGCGCGGGTCGGAAGCGACGCCCGTCTGGGTGCCGACGTCCAGGTCGCCCACGGCGCGAGCGTCGATCGGGATGCCAGGGTCGCAGACCGCACCGTGGTCGGCAGTGAACGACCCGTCATGACCGAACCGACGGTCCGTCAGACGAACCGCGCCCCGCGCCGACCTCGTGCGAACGGCACCGACCGGTTCGGCAAGGCCGCCTGAACGGCAGACCGCCCCACCACCGTCATGCAGGGCCCGGACTCGTGAGTCCAGGCCCTGCGTCATGTCCGCCGACGCGGCGGACATGCCAGACGACTAACATATCAGGATGGACCTGAAGGACTACCTGCGCATCCTCCGCCATCGTTGGCTGCTCATCGTCGCGATCACGCTGGGGGCCACCGCACTCGCCCACGGATACACGCTCATCACCAAACCCGTCTACCAATCGACGGGCCAGCTGTTCGTGGCCGTCACCGGTGGAGACTCCGTGGGCGACCTCAATCAGGGCAACACCTTCGCCCAGAGCCGCGTCGCCTCATACGTGATCCTCGCCACCGGCTCGACGGTGCGGTCCACGGTGGCTGACCGCCTCGACCTCGACCCCGCGTCGCTCATCGGGACGATCTCAGCGTCCAATCCCGCGCAGTCGGTCCTGATCAACATCTCCGCCGTCGACAGCGATCCGGTTGCAGCAGCCCGCATCGCGAACACCGCAGCCCAGGTGCTCGTCGACCTGGTCGACGATGTCGAGAGCGCCAACGAGGTGGGCTCCGCCGGTGCACCAGGTGATCCGACCCCGGTCGGGCTGACGATCGTGGAACCGGCGTCTCCACCCCGGTCGCCCGTTGCGCCGAACGTGCTGCAGAACCTCGCGGTGGGCGTCCTCACCGGCCTCGCCCTGGGCGTCGGGATCACACTGCTCATCGAGGTCCTCGACACCCGACTCCGTGGTCGTTCGGCGATCGAGAAGCTCACGGACACGAGCATCCTCGGCGCCTTCCACACGGAGCCCACCGACGCGGCGCAACTCATCCTCGGATCGACGGAGAGCTACAGCCGGCGCGCCGAGAGCTTCCGGCAACTTCGGACGCACCTCCAGTTCGCCTCCATCGACGGCGGACTCCGCAGCGTGATGGTCACGTCCTCGGTCCCGGGCGAGGGGAAGAGCACCACCGCGGCGAACCTCGCGCTCGTCCTCGCAGAGGCGGGGAACGCCGTCCTCCTCGTCGATGCGGACCTGCGCCGACCCCGCCAGCACGAGATGTTCGGACTCGAGGATGCGGTCGGGCTCACGACCGTGCTCACCGGCAGGATCAGCCTCGGCGAGGCCTCGCAAGCGGTCGACGGGGCGGGGCGTCTCGCCGTCCTCACCTCCGGCGAGCTGCCGCCGAATCCGAGTGAACTCCTCGGATCGGCGGCGATGGAGCGCGCGCTCTCCGAGATGGAACGCGCGTACGACGTGGTGGTCATCGACACACCCCCGCTCATCAACGTCTCGGACCCGACAGCACTGTCGACCCTCGCTAGCGGGGTTCTGCTCGTGGCGTCGGCCGACGGGCGATTGCACCGCGATCAGCTCCGGCAGTCCCTCGAGAACCTCAGCTTCGTCCAGGCGAAGCTCCTCGGGGTCGTCCTCAACCGCGTCGAGGTGGCTCGAGGAGAGCAGTCGTCGTCCTACGCGCACTACCACCGGACCGCCCCGACGCGTCGACCGCGGCGGACCACAGCATGAACACCCCGCTCGATCCGCCTCCGACCCGAATCCTGATCGTCTGCACCGGCAACATCTGTCGGTCCCCGTATGCCGAGTTCCTCCTCACGAGCGGGCTGGCGGAGGTCGACGCGTGCGGCTTCGAGGTGCGGAGCGCCGGGACGGGGGCGCTGCGCGGACACCCGATCGACGCCTCGAGTGCGGCGTTGCTCGGTCCGCTCGCCGCGACGGCCGCCGACTTCACCGCGACGCAGCTCACCGCCGACCTCGTGGCTCGACAGGACGTCGTCCTCACCATGACGCGGGAGCATCGCAGCGCCGTCCTCAGGTTATGCCCGGAGGCGCTGCGTCGAACCTTCTCCCTGCGTGAGTTCGCCCGGCTCCTCGACACCGTCGACTCGGGACGACTCCCCCGCCCTCGAGCAGGGCGCTGGAAGCATCTTGGCCCCGAACTGGCGGCCAACCGGACGAGCGCGCGACTCCCTGATCCGGCGCAGGACGACGTCGTCGACCCGTTCGGTCAGGGCCCGGAGGTCTTCCGTCGGATGGCCTCGCAGATCATCCCGGCCGTCGAGCGCATCATCGCATTCGAGCGCACATCCGTGGAGGAGGATTCGGAGCCGCGGTGAGAGACGTCGGTGGTTCGGCGGCGTCGCCAGCCCACGGAGCTGCACAGCACGCCGGAAACGACGAAGGCCCGCGATGATCGCGGGCCTTCGTCGTGGTGATGCTGTACTGCTGGGGTACCTGGACTCGAACCAAGAACAACTGAACCAGAATCAGTCGTGTTGCCAATTACACCATACCCCACTGTCAGAAACGAAGCCCCGACCGAAGAACAACACTAGCCTACGGAGGCGGTCGTCTCAAATCGAGGCGTCCCGGGCGCGTCGCGGGTCACTCAGCTGGGGACGCCCGCGAGGTCCCGGTTGAGTGCTCGGGACACTCGAGCGCCGTTCCCGGCCGCGACGATGAGCTGCTGCGGACCGGGAGGCGTGATGTCGCCGGCGGCGTACACGCCCGGCACGGACGTGCGACCCCAGGCGTCGACCACGACGTACCCGTCGGTGTCGCGATCGAGTGAGAGCTGTTCCAGATATCCGAGGGGCGCGGCCCACTGCGGCCGCACGAAGCCCCCGGAGCGCGGGATGAGCGCACCGTCGGCGAGGCGGACACCGGTGAAGCCGTCGCGACCGCCGTCGAGCTCCGCGATCGCTCCGCGCTCGACCCGAATGCCCGCGGAGGCGAGCGCGGCCTCCTCGGGACCGGTGACGGTGTCGGTACCGTTCGTGAAGACGATGAGGTCCGACGACCACTGTGCGATGAGGATCGCCCATTCCGCCAGGTCCGTCGTCTCGCCGATGAGCGCGAGCGGCGCGTCGGCCTTCTCGTACCCGTCGCACTCGACGCAGCTGTGCAGATCCGTTCCGTAGAAGGCCCGCAGGTTCGTGACCTTCGGCAGCGTCTCCGTGAGACCGCTCGCGACGACGACCGTCCGGGTCACGACGTCGCGATCCGGCTCGCCGCGGACCCCCTGGGCGACGACGTGGAAGCCGTCGGTGGTCGCCTCGATCGACTGCACGGACGCGAACTGGACCTCCGCGTTCGCATAGGCGGCAACCTCCTCGCGCCCCATTCGCCGGAGATCCAGCGGAGCGATGCCGTCGCGGGTGAGGAAACCGTGCGAGCGCAGCGTCGCAGCGTGCCGTGGGCGATTGCCGTCGAGCACGAGGATGCGCCGACGCGCGCGCGCCAGGTTCAGCGCGGCCGAGAGTCCCGCGGGTCCCGCGCCGACCACGACGACGTCGTACGAGTCGTTCATGACGCGAGGTGCACGGAGAGCCGATCGAGTCGCGTGATCGATTCCGTCTTCCCGAGGATCTCGAGCGACTCGAAGAGCGGCGGGGAGATCCGACGCCCGGACGCGGCGACGCGCAGCGGGCCGTAGGCGATACGGGGCTTCAGTCCGAGGCCCTCGATGAGCGCGCCGGCGAGCGCGTCCTGGATCGAACCAGCCGTCCACTCCGACTCGGGGACGAGCTCAAGTGCGCCGATGGACGCGGCGAGCACCTCACCGGCGTTCGCCGGAAGCCCCTTGAGCGCGTCCTCCTGGTACTCGAGCTCCGCGGCACCGCGGAACAGGAAGCCGAGGAGCGCGGGGACCTCGCCGAGCAGCGCGATGCGCTCCTGGACGAGCGGGGCGGCCTGCTCGAGCACGGCCTGCTGCGCCTCGGTGACGGGCTCGCCCACCACGTCGGCCTCGACGAGGTACGGCGTGATGCGGCCAAGGAAGTCGGCCGGCTCCAGCAGTCGGATGTGGTCGCCGTTGATCGACTCCGCCTTCTTGAGGTCGAAGCGCGCCGGGTTCGGGTTGACGTCGACGACGTCGAACGCGGCGATCATCTCGTCGATCGAGAAGACGTCGCGGTCGCCGCTCAGCGACCACCCGAGGAGCGCGAGGTAGTTGATGAGCCCCTCCGGCACGAAGCCGCGGTCGCGGTGGTGGAAGAGGTTCGCCTCCGGGTCCCGCTTCGAGAGCTTCTTGTTGCCCTCGCCCATGACGTACGGCAGGTGACCGAACCGCGGGACGAAGGTCGTGAGACCGATGTCGATGAGCGCGTGGTACAGCGCGATCTGCCGCGGCGTCGACGGCAGGAGGTCCTCGCCGCGGAGGACGTGGGTGATCTGCATGATGGCGTCGTCGACGGGGTTCACGAGCGTGTAGAGCGGCTTGCCGTTCGGGCGCACGAGGACGAAGTCCGTGAACGACCCGGCCGGGAAGGTGATCTCACCGCGCACGAGGTCGTCGAAGCTGAGGTCGTCGTCCGGGACCCGCAGACGGAGCGCCGGCTCGCGGCCCTCGGCTCGGAATGCGGCGCGCTGCTCGTCGGTGAGGTCGCGGTCGAAGTTGTCGTACCCGAACTGCTTCGGCCGGCCGGCCGCCTCGTTGCGGGCGTCGATCTCGTCGGCATTCGAGAAGCTCTCGTAGAGGTGCCCGGCAGCCGTCAGCCGCGCGATCACGTCGGCGTAGATGTCGCTCCGCTCGGACTGCCGGTACGGCGCATGGGGTCCGCCGACGCCGACGCCCTCGTCCCAGTCGAGCCGCAGCCACGTGAGCGCGTCGACGAGCTGCTCGTAGCTCTCCTCGCTGTCGCGAGCGGCATCGGTGTCCTCGATCCGGAAGACGAGCTTGCCCCCCGTATGCCGGGCGTACGCCCAGTTGAACAGCGCCGTGCGGACGAGACCGACGTGCGGCGTGCCGGTCGGCGACGGGCAGAACCGGACGCGGACGTCGGTGCCGGAAGCCGTGGAGAAGGGGTGCGTAATCGTGTCAGACATCGCCTGTCATCTTAGTCGCGCCGCCCAGGGACGCGGCGATCCGCAGGAGTGCAGCGACGGCGGGGATGCGGTCCGCGTGCTCGGCGCTGACGAGGTGGAGCGCCCGGTCGTCGTCGTTGCGCGTCGGCAGCACGACCACCTCGGTCGGCAGCTGTGCGGCCGCGAGCGCGAGGGTTGGGAGCAGGGCGACGCCGAGCCCGGCCGCCACCAGGGCGGTGACCGCGATCGCGTTGTCGGTCTCGTGCGCGATGACGGGCTCGAAGCCGCTCGACCGGCAGAGACCGAGGAGATGACCTCGGCAACGCGGACAACCCGCGATCCAACGCTCACCGGCGAGGGCCGCGAGGTCGACCTGTCGGTCACCGGCTCGAGCGTGGCCGACCGGGAGTACGAGACGCATCGGGTCGGTTCCGAACCGGCGCACGCGGAGTCCGGCCGCGCTCTCCCGATGCGGGTCGTCCGGATCGTCCGGGTAGCTGAAGGTGATCGCGACGTCGGCTTCACCGGCACGGACCGCGGCGACGGCCTCCGGCGGTTCGGCCTCGACGAAGGAGACGCCGATCCCCGGATGCTCGTCGGCCAGGCGAGCGAGGAGCTGCGGCACGAGCATCGACGACGCCGACGGGAAGGCGACGAGGCGCACCCGCCCACTCCGCAACCCCGCGAGTGCCGCGACCTCCTCGGACGCCGCGCGCACCGCTCGGTCCACCGCCACCGCGTGTCCGGCGAGGATCGCACCGGCCTCGGTGAGGCGGACGCCGCGACCGACGCGCTCGACGACCGGCATGCCGAGCCGACGCTCGAGCCGGCGGAGATGTTGGCTCACCGCCGGTTGACTCGAGCCGAGCGCGTGCGCGGCGGCCGTGATCGACCCGGTCGAGGCGATGGCGCCGACGACGAGGAGGGAACCGGCGTCGAGGGCCGATGACGAGGGCGGCGGCGAGAGGGTGGACATCCTCGAAGCATAATCGCTCGTTATGGTTCTCATCGAGAGCCGGTCCTTGTGGCATGGATACCCGGCGAAGAGACTGGATGCATGAGCACCCTCAGCCTCCAGGAAGCCAGCGGATCCTTCCCATCCGCACCCGGCTACCTGGCCGCCTGCACGCTGGGACTGCCGACGACGGGCACGACGGACGCCATCATGGCCGACCTCTCCGCGTGGCAGGCGGCTCGAACCGATGCAGCCGCCTACGGCGCCGTCGTCGAGCGGGTGCGCGGCTCCTTCGCCGAGCTGGTCCACGTGCCGGTCCGCTCGGTCGCGATCGGATCCCAGACCTCCGCCATGGTCGCCATGGTCGCGGCGTCGGTGCCGGACGGCGCCGAGGTCCTCTGCGTCGAGGGCGACTTCAGCTCACTCGTCGCTCCATTCCTCATGCAGGCGCACCGCGGCGTGCGTGTCCGCCACGCACCGCTCATCGAACTCGCCTCCCATATCGACGCCTCGACCTGGCTCGTCGCCTACTCCGCAGTGCAGTCCGCGACCGGCGCGGTCGCCGACGTGGTCGCGATCCGTGAGGCGGCGGCCGTCCACGGCGCGCTGACGTTCAACGACCTCACACAGGCGGCCGGGTGGCTCCCCGTCGACGCCTCGGCCGACGACATCACCGTGTGCCACGCCTACAAGTGGCTCTGCGCCCCACGAGGCGTGGCGTTCATGACGGTGCGCGACGAGGTGATGGACCGCCTCCGGCCGAGCCAGGCCGGTTGGTACTCGGGCGACGACGTCTGGTCGTCCTGTTACGGCCCGCCGTTGCATCTCGCCGAGAGTGCACGACGGTTCGACGTCTCCCCCGCCTGGCAGGCCTGGGTCGGCGCCGAGCCCGCCATCGCCCTCTTCGCGGCGGTCGACGCCGTCGCCGTGTACGAGCACGACACCCGGCTCGCAGCGGCGCTCCGGGCGGGCATCGGCGAGAGCCGGTCGCTCCTCACCGGGACGGCCTCGGCCATCGTGACGTGGACGGATCCCGATGGACACGACCTCCGGGCGCTGCAGTCGGCCGGGATCACGGCATCGGGTCGCGCCGGCCGGGCGAGGGTCGCGTTCCACCTCTGGAACACCGACGACGACGTCGCAGCTGCGCTGACCGCTCTCGACCAGCGCAGCTGACGCGGGTCAGGGCCGGCGGCCGGTGTTCCGCAGGATGCCGATGCCCGAGACCTCGACCTCGACGACCTGGCCGTCGGTGAAGGGTCCGACGCCGGCCGGCGTCCCGGTCAGGATGACGTCACCCGGGAGGAGTGTCCAGACGGCGGACGCGTACTCGACGATCGCGCCGATGGAGTGCACCATGTCGGAGAGCGGGGCGTGCTGGCGGACCTCACCGTCGACGCGGGTCTCGATCGTCGCGCCGTCGAAGGAGAACTCCGTCTCGATGTAGGGGCCGAGCGGGCAGAACGTGTCGAAGCCCTTCGCGCGGGCCCACTGGCCGTCGGACTCCTGGAGGTCGCGGGCCGTGACGTCGTTCGCGATCGTATAGCCGAAGATGACCTCGTCGGCACGCTCCGCGCTGACGTTCTTGGCGACGCCGCCGATCACGATGGCGAGTTCGCCCTCGAAGTCGATGCGCTCGGACTGCTTGGGGAAGACGACGGCGTCTCCCGGCCCGACCACGGAGGTGTTGGGCTTCAGGAAGAGCAGCGGCTCGGTGGGAGCCTCCCCACCCATCTCGGCTGCGTGGTCGTGGTAGTTCTTGCCGACGGCGACGACCTTGGAACGAGGGATGACCGGCGCGAGCAGGACCGCATCAGCGAGCGGGACGCGCTCCCCCGTCGGTTCGAAGCCCGAGTAGAGCGGATCGCCGTCGAGGACGACGAGATCCGCGTCGTCGATGATGCCGTAGCGGATGGCCTGATCGTGACTGAAGCGAGCGATTTTCACCAGGCAAGCCTATCCCGAGGTGCCCCGGCGACACGGAAGCCCCGCACGAGGTGCGGGGCTTCCCAGGCTGCTCGGAGGCTACTCGGCGTCGAGACGCGTCATCCACCCGTGGCGGTCGGGCAGGCGACCGTACTGGATGTCGGTCAGTTCCTGACGCAGCGACATCGTCAGTTCGCCCGCCGGAGCGTCGGCGTCGCCCACGGTGAAGTCCTTGGCCTTCAGCTGCGCGATCGGCGTGACGACCGCAGCCGTGCCGCAGGCGAACACCTCGACGATGTCGCCGCTCTCGACGCCCTCGCGCCACTCGTCGATCGTGACCCGGCGACGCTCCACCCGGTGTCCGCGGTCCTCCGCGAGCTGCAGGATGCTGTCGCGGGTGATGCCCTCGAGGATCGAGTCCGATTCCGGCGTGACGAGCGTGCCGTCGCGCTTGACGAGGACGACGTTCATCCCGCCGAGCTCTTCGATGTAGGTCGCCTCCTGCGCGTCCAGGAAGAGCACCTGGGCGCACCCGTGCTCGTACGCCTCGGCCTGCGGGAGCAGGGAGGACGCGTAGTTGCCGCCGGTCTTCGCCGCCCCGGTGCCGCCCTTGCCCGCACGGCTGTAGTCGGTGGACAGCCAGATGGACACGGGGGTGACGCCGCCGGTGAAGTACGCGCCGGCCGGGCTGGCGATGACGTAGTAGTTGACCTTCTTCGCGGGGCGGACGCCGAGGAAGGCCTCCTTGGCGAACATGAACGGCCGCAGGTACAGGCTGGTCTCCGGCGCGGAGGGCACCCAGGCACCGTCGACGGCGATGAGCTGCTTGATCGACTCGACGAAGTACTCGACCGGGAGCTCCGGCAGCGCGAGCCGCTTGGCCGAGCGCTGCAGGCGACGGCCGTTGGCGTCGGGGCGGAACGACCAGATGGACCCGTCGGCGTGACGGTACGCCTTCAGGCCCTCGAAGATCTCCTGGGCGTAGTGGAGGACGGCGGCGGCCGGGTCGAGCGAGATCGGACCGTACGCCTGGACTCGTGGGCGGTGCCATCCACCGCGCTCGGACCAGCAGATGTCGACCATGTGGTCGGTGAAGTGCTGCCCGAAGCCCGGGTCGGCGAGGATCGCGTCGCGCTCTGCGGCGGGGACGGGCTGCTCGTTTGGGGTCACGGTGAAGGCGAGTTCGCGCTGCGCCATGGGGAGGTTGATCGTCATGATGGTGTCTTCCGTCGTGATCTGCGTGTCTGGTGGGCGTCTACCGGTTCGCCGCGAGGGCCGCGATCGCATCGCCGACCTCGGTCGTCGTGCGTGCTGCGCCGGTGCGGGCGGCGATGTCGGCGGTGACGGCAGTGGCGACTCGCGCCGCCTCCGTCTCGAGCCCGAGATGCGACAGCATCAGGGAGACGGAGAGGATGGCGGCGGTCGGGTCGGCCAGCTGCTTCCCGGCGATGTCGGGCGCCGATCCGTGGACGGGCTCGAACATGCTCGGGTACGTGCCGTCCGGGTTGATGTTTCCCGAGGCCGCGAGTCCGATGCCGCCGCTGATCGCGCCGGCCAGATCGGTGAGGATGTCGCCGAAGAGGTTGTCCGTGACGATGACGTCAAATCTAGCAGGATCCGTGACGAGGAAGATGGTGGCCGCGTCGACGTGCAGGTAGTCGACCGCGACGTCGGGGAACTCCGCGGACACCGCGTCGACGACGCGCTTCCAGAGCGACCCGGCGAAGACGAGGACGTTGGTCTTGTGGACGAGGGTGAGCTTCCGCCGACGCGCGGCCGCAGCGGTGAACGCGTAGCGCACCACCCGCTCCACGCCGTAGGCGGTGTTGACCGACACCTCGTTCGCGATCTCGTGGGGCGTGCCCTGGCGGATCGCTCCGCCGTTGCCGACGTACGGCCCCTCCGTGCCTTCTCGGACCACGACGAAGTCCACGTCGCCGGGCTCGCTCAGCGGGCTCGGGACACCCGGGTACACGACGGTCGGGCGCAGGTTCACGTAGTGGTCGAGGCTGAACCGGAGCTTGAGGAGCAGCCCGCGCTCGATGTTCGCGTTCGCGAGCCGGGGGTCGCCGGGCACGCCGCCGACCGCTCCGAGGAGGATGGCGTCGTGCGAGGCGATCGCGGCGAGGTCCGCGTCGGTCAGCACGTCGCCGGTCTCGAGGAACCGCGCGGCGCCGAGCGAGAAGGGCGTCTGCTCGAACCGGACGTCGCCACCCTGCACCGCCGCATCGAGGACCTTGAGCGCCTCGCCGACGACCTCGGGACCGATCCCGTCGCCGGGGATGACTGCGAGCTTGACGGTGCGGGACATGCGACTCCTGAGGATGCGACGACGGTGTGCGCCCAGCTTAACGCCTCCGACCTCGGGTGGATCGTGCCACCCGTCTCCGGGTGGCACGATCCACGGAGCCCTACCGGACCCGGCGCAGACCGATCGCCGCGACGAGCATGGCGGCCACGATGAGGCCGACGCCGATCCACGCTGCGACACCGACACCGCTGTCGAAGGCGTGCCGCGCGGAGTCCATGAGTGCGCCCGCGAGGTCACCGGGCAGCTGCTCGGCGACCGTCGCCGCACCACCCAGGGTCTCCCCCGCCGCCTGCTGCTGGGCGGCGGTCAGTCCGTCCGGCAGGACGACCGAGGAACGGTAGGACGCGGTGAGCACGGTGCCGAGCGTCGCCGTGCCGAGCACCGCGCCCAGCTCGTAGGCGGTCTCGGAGACACCGGACGCCGCACCGGCCTTCTCCGGCGGCGCACTCGCGATCACGAGCTCGTTCGACACCGTCTCGGCGGAGCCGATGCCGAGCCCGAGGGCGACGAACGCGAGGCCGATCCCGAGGGCCGAAACGTCTCCCCCGGTGATCGCGATGGAGGCGTATCCGACGGCGGAGACGACGAGTGCGATCGGGACCACGATGCCCGGACGGACCCGCTTGGAGATGGGCACGATCACGAGGCCGGCGATGATCATCACGATGAGGCCGGGGAGCAGGACGAGCCCGGCGTCGAGCGGCTGCAGACCCAGCACCAGCTGCAGGTGCTGCGACACGAAGAACAGCCCACCGACGAGCGCCGTCACGCTCAGCAGGTTGATGACCACGGCGCCGCTGAACGAGGCCCGCCGGAACAGGCTCAGGTCGAGCAGCGGATGCTCGAGGCGGAGCTGACGGCGGATGAACAGGACGCCGCTGATCACGCCGACGACCATCGAGGCGACCGTGAGCAGGTCGAAGCCGGCTTCCGCCAGGTGCTTGATGCTGAACACGAGTGGCGTCATCGTCAGGAGGATGAGCACGATGCTCGGCACGTCGATGCGTCCAGGGTTCGGGTCCTTCGACTCCGGGATGAGGAAGGGCGCGAGGACGACGAGCGGCAGGAGCACCGGGACGGCGAGCAGGAACACCGCGCCCCAGGCGAAGTGCTCGAGGATGATCCCACCGACGATCGGCCCGAGCGCGCTGCCGGCGGCGAACCCGCTGGCCCAGACGGCGATGGCGAACCGTCGCTGGTCGCGGTCGAGGAAGATGTTCCGCAGCAGCGAGAGCGTCGACGGCATGAGCATCGCACCGAAGAACCCGAGCGCCGCCCGAGCCGCGATCAGGAGCTCGGCGCTGGGCGCGAACGCCGCGGCGACGGAGACGACACCGAATCCGATGGAGCCGATGAGCAGGAGACGACGACGACCGATGCGGTCGCCGAGGCTGCCCATCGACACGAGCAGGCCGGCGAGGACCAGCGGGTAGATGTCGACGATCCAGAGCAGCTGCGTCCCGGTCGGGGTGAGCGCGCTCGAGATCGCGGGCAGCGCGAAGTTGAGGACCGTGTTGTCGACCGACACCAGCAGGACGGGGAGCATGAGGACGGCGAGCGCGAACCAGGCTCGCCGACCGGCACGGGGAGCGGCGACGGCGGTGGGTTCGGTGGCGGTGGACACGGTGACCTCTTTCAAAGCGTGGAGAACGGCGCCGGTCGGGCGCCGCCCGCTCGACTATACCGTCCAGCCGGTATAGTATCAATCCGAATCCGACGAGCCGAATACGATGGAGCCATGGCGAAGCAGACCGCAGCCCGAGAACGCGTCCTCGACGCCTTCGCCGAACTCCTCATCGAGCAGGGCGAACGCGCCGCCACCCTCGACGCCGTCGCCGCGGCGGCCGGCGTCTCCAAGGGCGGACTGCTCTACCACTTCGGCAGCAAGGAGGCCCTCGTCGACGGCCTCATCGAGCGGCTCTCGGACATGAGCGAGGCCGACACGGCGCGGATGCTCGCGGCCCCGGAGGGCGTCGTCGAGTACTTCGTGCGCACCTCCGTCGACTGCGGCACCCCGTTCGACCGGACGATCATCGCCGTCGCGCGGCTGGCGCAGGGACAGCACGCCCAGGCGAGCGACGCGATGGCGGACATCCGCCGGAGCTGGTTGCGCACGGTGGAGGACGCCGTCGGCGACCCCGACACCGCTCGTGCCATCGTGTTGATGTCCGACGGCCTCTACGCCAACACGGCGCAGCTCGGCATGGGGGTCAGCGACCCCGACGAGGGCAGCGACGAGTCGATCGAGCGGCTCCTGGCCGTCATCGCGCGACTGCTCCCCGCCGGCGGGCGCTGAGCCGCGACGCCCGCCGGGCGCACCGGAACGGCGTCGGCGCCTC
>NZ_JACYTW010000033.1:0-42282 GCF_014841395.1 Plantibacter sp. CFBP 13570
GCCAGGCCGCGGCCGCCACCGCCGTGACGGAGGCGCTCCCGCCCGTCCTCGACTCGGTCGACCGGTCGGTCACCGAGGCCCGCGTCGCGCTCGCGGCAGCCGAGGCGACGCGGTCCAGCCGGAACGCCGAACTCGTGCGACTGCGCGGCGAGGAGCACACGCTCCGGCAGCGGCTGCAGGTCGTCACCGAGAGCGTCCACGGCCTCGAACTCCAGATCTACGAGAAGAAGCTCCACTTGTCCGGTCTGCTCGAGCGCGCCGGGTCGGAGCTGGGACTCGTCGAGGACGTGCTCGTCGCCGAGTACGGGCCCGAGGTTCCGGTGCCCGTCGACCCTCCGACACCCCGCGCGACCGCCCGCTCGGCTGTGCGAACGGCCGACGACACCGGTCCGGAGGTCTCGCCCGAGACGACGACGCCCGACTCGGACGAGGCGCCCGAGGCACTTGCCGACGGACCCGCGACGCCGGACGCCGAGCCGGAGGAGGAACCCGCCGAGGAGTCGGACGACGTGCCGACGACGCCCTACGTCCGCGCCGAGCAGCAGAAGCGTCTCGCAGCAGCGGAGCGCACCTACGCCCAACTCGGACGGGTCAACCCGCTCGCGCTCGAGGAGTTCGCGGCACTCGAACAGCGCCACCGCTTCCTCACCGAACAGCTCGCCGACCTCACCAGCACCCGCGCCGACCTGTTGTCGATCATCGAGGACATCGACGGGAAGATGGAGGTCATCTTCGCCTCGGCGTTCGCCGACACCGAAGCCGCCTTCACCGAGGTGTTCCCGATCCTGTTCCCGGGCGGCACGGGCAGCATCTCGCTCACCGACCCCGAGCACATGCTCACCACGGGCATCGAGGTGTCGGTCAAGCCCGCCGGCAAGAAGATCGAGCGCCTGTCGCTCCTGTCGGGTGGGGAGCGCTCGCTCGCCGCGGTCGCCCTCCTCATCGCCATCTTCAAAGCCCGGCCGAGCCCGTTCTACATCATGGACGAGGTGGAGGCGGCCCTGGACGACGCCAACCTCGGGCGGCTCCTGACCATCTTCGAGGACCTCCGTCAGACGAGCCAGCTCATCGTCATCACGCACCAGAAGCGCACCATGGAGATCGCCGACGCCCTCTACGGCGTCTCGATGCGCCAGGACGGGGTGTCGGCCGTCGTCGGTCAGCGCGTGGCAGCAGAACGCGCGAGCTGATCCGGTCTCGTGCCCACGCGACGGGACCGCGTCGCCGACGGCTACGCTGAGACCATGGCTGCACGCACACCCTGGTCACTCTCCGGTGCCCTCAAAGGCATGTTCCAACGTCCGACGATCGACGAGACCACCTGGGAGGACCTCGAGGATGCGCTCATCGGCGCCGACTTCGGTCCCGACGTCACCGAGTCGATCGTCACGGGCCTGCACGCCTCCGTCGACCGCTACCGCACCACCGACCCGCGCGACCTCCAGCGCATGCTGCGCGAGGAGGTCGAGGAGCGGCTGTCGAAGTTCGACACGACGCTGAAGCTCAGCGAGCGTCCGGCGGTCGTCCTCGTCGTCGGCGTCAACGGGGTCGGCAAGACGACCACCATCGGCAAGTTCGCGAAGTTCCTCCGCAACTACGACCGCACCGTCGTCGTGGGGGCAGCGGACACCTTCCGCGCCGCTGCCGTGGAGCAGCTGGCGACCTGGGCCGAGCGTGCGGGCGCACAGATCGTCCGCCCCCAGCAGCAGGGGCAGGACCCGGCCTCCGTCGCCTTCCAGACGATCGAGTACGCCAAGCAGACCGGCACCGAGATCGTCATCATCGACACCGCTGGTCGGCTGCAGACGAAGGGCGGGCTCATGGACGAGCTGTCCAAGATCCGTCGCGTCGTCGAGAAGCAGGCGCCCATCGCCGAGGTCCTCCTCGTGCTCGACGCGACGACCGGTCAGAACGGTCTGTCGCAGGCGCAGGCGTTCATCGAGCACGCCGGGGTGACCGGGCTCGTCCTGACGAAGCTCGACGGCTCCGCGAAGGGCGGGTTCGTCCTCGCCGTGCAGGAGAAGACCGGCATCCCGATCAAGCTCGTCGGTCAGGGTGAGGGCATCGGCGACCTCACCGGCTTCACACCGCACGTCTTCGCACAGAACCTGGTGGGCAGCTGATGGCGATCGAACACGACTACTTCGGCATCATCGCGACCGAGCCTGGTGGTGGTGTCTACTGGTCCGACAACATCGACGTCGGGGAGCAGTCCGTCTCCATCTCGTTGAGCGCCCCGGACGAGGACGACATCCCGGCCGACGCACTCGACCTGGCGGCCGCGATGATCCTCGCCCTGGAGGGCTTCGACCTGCGCTCGCGTGAGGCGATGCTGAGCGAGGTCGACGACCGCACCTCCGAGGTGACCGAGTACATCATCCAGGCCGTCGAGGAGCTGGGGGAGTCCTTGCCGGACGTCCTGGTCGACGAGTCCGGAGACCGCGACGTCGACGTCATCCGGTCGATGACGCTGCTGAGCGTCGGGTTCGCGCCGCACCAGCACAACGGCGACGAGGCGTTCGCGATCTTCGAGTACTCGCTCGACGCGGACCAGCTCGACGGCGTGCTCATGGTCGCGTACACCTCCGACGGCGAGGTCACCGGGGTCACGAGCGAGGACTGAGCCCGGCAGGTCGAGGCGTCGGCCTCAGACTGCCTGGGCGAAACCGAGTGAGGCGTCTGCGAGGTGCTGCAGTCCCTCGGGGACCTCGCGGCCCTTTGCCGTCATCGACTGCGCCCAGAGGCGTCCGGCACGGTAGGACGATCTGACGAGCGGTCCCGCGAGCACACCGAGGAACCCGATCTCCTCGGCCTCCTCCTTGATCTCCAGGAACTCCTGCGGCTTGACCCAGCGGTCCACGGGGAGGTGTCGAGGCGTCGGCCGGAGGTACTGGGTGACGGTGATGATGTCCGTGCCGGCCTCGTGCAGATCCTCGAGCGCCTGACTGATCTCGCTCCGGTCCTCGCCCATCCCGAGGATGAGGTTGGACTTCGTGATGAGGCCGGCGGCACGCGCCTGGGTCAGGACGTCGAGGGAGCGCTCGTAACGGAAGGCGGGCCTGATCCGCTTGAAGATGCGCGGGACCGTCTCGACGTTGTGTGCGAAGACCTCCGGCCGGGAGGCGAACACCTCGCCGAGGAGGTCGGGGTTGCCGGAGAAGTCCGTCGCGAGGATCTCGACGCCCGTCCCCGGGTTCGTCTCGTGGATGCGCCGGACGGTCTCGGCGTGCAGCCACGCCCCCTCGTCGGGGAGGTCGTCGCGCGCCACACCGGTGACGGTCGCGTAGCGCAGGCGCATCCGCTGCACCGAGTCGGCCACCCGCCGTGGCTCGTCGCGGTCGTAGTCGGCCGGCTTGCCGGTGTCGATCTGGCAGAAGTCGCAGCGCCTCGTGCACTGCGACCCGCCGATGAGGAAGGTCGCCTCGCGGTCCTCCCAGCACTCGAAGATGTTCGGGCAGCCGGCTTCCTGGCAGACCGTGTGGAGGCCCTCCTCCTGCACGAGCGCCTGGAGCTGTCGGTACTCGGGTCCCATCGTCGCGCGGGTCTTGATCCAGTCGGGCTTCCGCTCGATGGGGGTCTGGGCGTTCCGGACCTCGAGTCGCAGGAGCTTCCGTCCGCCGGTGTCCGCCGCGGGAGCGGGTGCCGGTGCGCCGCAGCCGCTCACGCGGCCGCTCCGATCGTGGTCACGGACGCGGCCGTCCAGCCGGGCCGGAGTGCTTCGAAGATCTCGGAGACGCGCCCCGCGACGTCGCTGGGCGTGACCCGTCGACCGAGCTCGGCGCTGATCGTGGTGACCCCGGCATCGGCGATGCCGCACGCGACGATGTGGCCGAAGGGCTCGAGGGAGTTGTCGCAGTTGAGCGCGAAGCCGTGCAGCGTGACCCCCGCTTGCACCCGGACACCGACGGCGCCGATCTTCGCGGCCGGTCCACCGGCGACGGGGTCGACCCAGACACCCGACCGTCCGTCGATGCGGCGGCCGATGACGCCGAGCTCGGTGATCGTCTGCAGCATGACCTCCTCGAGCAGGCGGACGTGGGCGACGACGTCGACCGGCTCCGGGAGGCGGACGATCGGGTAGCCGGTGAGCTGTCCGGGTCCGTGCCAGGTGATGCGGCCACCGCGGTCGACCTCGACGACCGGTGTGCCGTCGTCGGGACGTTCGTGCGGCCGGGTCAGCTTGCCCGCCGTGTACACGGGCTCGTGTTCGCACAGGATGAGGTGCTCGGGCCTCTCACCGCTGACGACCGCCTCATGGACTCGACGCTGCAGCGCCCAACCCTCGCGGTACGGGACGAACGCGGGCGCGAGCCCGGCGATGAGGAGCTGTGTCATGGCCGCCACGATAGCATTGTTGGACGCCGTCCAAATACCCATCTTCCAGCCGTGGCGGCGATCGACCGGGTCGCGTCGCGGTCTGCCCTAAACTGGAGGGATCATGGCAACGTTCGGCACACTCTCTGACCGCCTCGCGGACACGTTCAAGAACCTCCGCACCAAGGGCAAGCTCTCCGCGGCCGATGTCGACGGCACCGTCCGCGAGATCCGTCGCGCCCTCCTCGACGCGGACGTCGCACTCGACGTCGTCAAGGACTTCACGGGTCGCGTACGCGAGCGCGCCCTCGGCGACGAGGTGAGCAAGGCCCTCAACCCGGCGCAGCAGGTCGTCCAGATCGTCAACGACGAGCTCGTCACGATCCTCGGCGGACAGCAGCGCCGTCTCGAGTTCGCGAAGAAGCCGCCGACCGTCATCATGCTCGCCGGCCTCCAGGGTGCCGGAAAGACGACACTCGCGGGCAAGCTCGCCAAGTGGCTCAAGAAGGACGGTCACACGCCGCTCCTCGTCGCGTCCGACCTCCAGCGCCCCAACGCCGTCAACCAGCTCCAGGTCGTCGGAGAGCAGGCGGGCGTCCCCGTCTACGCTCCCGAGCCCGGCAACGGGGTCGGCGACCCGGTCAAGGTCGCCCGCGACGGCGTGCGGTTCGCCGAGCAGAAGCTTTACGACACCGTCATCGTCGACACCGCCGGACGACTCGGCGTCGACGCCGAGCTCATGAAGCAGGCGTCGAACATCCGCAAGGCGGTCGATCCCGACGAGGTCCTCTTCGTCATCGACGCGATGATCGGTCAGGACGCGGTCGCGACGGCCAAGGCCTTCCTCGACGGCGTCGACTTCACCGGCGTGGTGCTCTCGAAGCTCGACGGCGACGCCCGCGGTGGTGCGGCACTCTCCATCGCCTCCGTCACCGGGCGCCCCATCATGTTCGCGTCGACCGGTGAGGGTCTCGACGACTTCGAGCCGTTCCACCCCGACCGCATGGCGAGCCGGATCCTCGACCTCGGTGACATCCTCACCCTCATCGAGCAGGCGCAGCAGAACTTCGACGAGGAGGAGGCGCGCAAGGTCGCGGAGAAGTTCGCGACCGACTCCTTCACGCTCGACGACTTCCTCAAGCAGATGCAGCAGCTGCGCGGCATGGGTTCCATCAAGAAGATGATGGGCATGCTCCCCGGCATGGGGCAGATGAAGGAGCAGCTGCAGAACTTCGACGAACGCGAGATCGTCCGCACCGAGGCCATCATCCAGTCGATGACCACGGCCGAGCGCACGAACCCGAAGATCCTCAACGGATCCCGTCGCCTGCGCATCGCCAAGGGTTCCGGCATGACCGTCACCGAGGTCAACGCCCTCGTCAACCGTTTCGAGCAGGCGGCGAAGATGATGAAGACGGTCGCCAAGGGTGGCGTGCCGAACATCCCCGGCATGGGTCCGGTCCCCGGTGCACGGACGAACCGACCGAAGCCGCAGGCCAAGAAGAAGGGTTCCCGCTCAGGCAACCCGGCCAAGCGCGCGGCGGAGAACGCCGGCGCCGTCGAGACGCAGGCCGCCGCTACGGGCGCTGGATTCGGCCTCGGCGGCGGTTCGTCGTCGGGATCGGCAGCCCCGACCGAGGCGGAGCTCGCCGAGCTGCAGAAGTTCCTGGGTCGCTGAGTCGAGCGGAGGTGGTATGCGCGCGCTGAGGACAGCGGCTTCGGTCGTCGCAGTCGTCCTGGCCGCGGGCATGCTCGCCGGGTGCTCCGCTCCGCCTCCGGGCGAACGCGTCCTGGGCACCTGGGGTGAGGGGACCGGCGCCGCCGACCCGCACCTGGTGTTCACCGACGACGGTCGCGTGAGTGGTTCGGACGGCTGCAACAGCCTCTCCGGCTCCTGGCGCGCCGAGGACGACGCGGTCGTCGTCTCCGACGTCGCGAGCACCCTGATGGCGTGCCCGGGCGTCGACACCTGGCTGCGGGGGATCGCACAGGCGACGCTCTCGGACGACGGCGGCCGCCTGACCGTGACCGACGACGCCGGCACGCGGATCGGGACGCTCGACCGCGCTGAGTGACGCCGCCTCGTCAGGCGGAGGGCTGGACCCCGTGTCGCAGCTCCTTCGCGAGCGAGCTCACCACCGCCTGCAGGCTGCCGCCGTTCGCGTGGGCGACGGCGAGCTGCCGCTGGTAGCTCGCGCCGTGCTCGATGATCGTGGCGATGCTCGCCAGTTCTTCTGCACAGCCGAGCCGACGGGCGACCGGCGCGAGGGTGTCGAGCAGGTCGTGCAGGTCGTCGGTCACGAGGCGCTCGTGGCCCGAGGAGTCGAGGATGATCTCGGCGTCCAGGCCGTACCGCGCAGCACGCCACTTGTTCTCGCGGACGTACCACGGCTGCAGGGTCTGCAGCCGCTCTCCGGCGTCGAGGCGGTCGGACAGGTGCTCGGTGAGGCAGTGGATGAGCGAGGCGAGGGCCCCGAACTCCGCGACGGTCGACGCTCCGTCGCACGCACGCATCTCCACCGTGCCCCACTGCGGCGACGGTCGCACGTCCCAGCGGACCTCGGTGTGGTCCTCGATGATGCCGGTCACCGTCATGTCGTCGACGTAGGCCTCGAACTGCTCCCAGTCCGAGAGTTGGTAGGGGAGGCCCGCCGTCGGGAGCTGCTGGAACATGAGCGCGCGGTTCGACGCGTACCCGGTGTCGACCCCGCCCCAGTAGGGGCTGGACGCCGATAGCGCCTGGAGGTGGGGCAGATAGGTCAGCAGCCCGTTCATGATCGGGAGGACCTTGTCGACCGTCTCGACGCCGACGTGCGCGTGCACGCCCCAGATCATCATGTTGCGACCCCACCACTGGGTGCGGTCGATGAGCTTGTGGTAGCGGGGCTTGTCGGTGACCTGCTGGTCGTACCACTGGCCGAACGGGTGCGAACCGCTGCAGATGAGTTCGACGCCCATCGGATCCGTGATCGCCCGCACCTCGGCCAGCTGGCCTTCGAGGTCCGCGATCGCCTCGGGGACCGTGTGGTGCACACCCGAGACGAGTTCGACGGTGTTGAGCAGCAGCTCGTTGGTGATCTGCGGATGATCGGAACCGTCGCTCGGGCGGAGTTCCGACAGGACGGTGTCCGCTGCGCCGACGAGATCGCCGGTGTCGCGGTCGACGAGGGCGACCTCCCATTCGAGGCCGACGGTCGAACGCTCGGATCTGGCGAACTCGATGGGCATTGGCGTCGACCTCCCGCAGGGCGCGGCCGGATGCCGCGCGCCAGCCCATCTTCACACGGGGTGGAGGGGTCATCCGGTATCGGTGTCGCCGGATTACCCAGATCGCCCGATGTCTGGCAGAATAGAGAGTTGAGTCTGCGCGGAGTTCGACCCTCTATCCGACGCCCGCAGCAACCACAGTTTTCGCGTCGAGCGTGTGGCCCCACCTTTCGGCAGCGAGCACATCAAACATCACATCATTCAGGAGAATCGTGGCTGTCAAAATCCGTCTCAAGCGTCTCGGCAAGATCCGTGCGCCGTACTACCGCATCGTCGTCGCAGACTCGCGCACGAAGCGCGACGGTCGTGTCATCGAGGAGATCGGCAAGTACCACCCCACCGAGGAGCCCTCGTTCATCGAGGTCGACTCCGAGCGTGCGCAGTACTGGCTCAGCGTCGGCGCCCAGCCGACCGAGCAGGTCGCAGCACTCCTCAAGCTCACCGGTGACTGGGGCAAGTTCAAGGGCGACAAGGACGCCGTGAGCACCGTCCGCGTCAAGGAGCCGAAGGCCGCCTTCGTCGCCGACGAGAAGAAGAAGCCCGTCCTCAAGCCGAAGGCTGAGGCCCCCGCGGCCAAGGCTGCTCCGGCCGAGGCCGAGGCGCCCGCTGCCGACGCCGCTGAAGCAGAGCAGGCGTAGTCTTGCTCGCTCCCGCGCTCGAACATCTCGTCAAGGGGATCGTCGATCACCCGGATGACGTTCGCGTCACGGCACAGAACTCCGCCCGTGGCGAGGTCCTCGAGGTTCGTGTGAACCCCGAGGACCTCGGCCGGGTCATCGGTCGTGCCGGCCGGACGGCCAAAGCCCTGCGCACCCTCGTGGCAGCGCTGGCAGACGGTCGGCGGGTCCGGGTCGACGTGGTCGACACGGACGCCTCCGGCGCCAGCGCGTAGGTGGCGGACGAGACGGAGCCGAAGACCCAGTTGCGGGTCGGTCGGCTCACGAAAGCCCATGGCCTGAAGGGCGCCCTGAAGGTCGAGCTCTACACGGATGAGCCGGAGCACCGGTTCACCCCGGGCGCGACGTTCACGCTCCAGGTCCCCGCAGGATCAAAGTGGCGCGGCAAGACGCTCGAGCTCATCGAGCTGCGCTGGTACAACAGCCAGCCGGTCGCCTTCTTCGTCGGCATCTCCGATCGCAGTGAGGCGGAGACCCTCGTGAAGGCGATCCTCTGGGTCGAGCAGGACCCCACCGAGCTACCGGTCGACGACGACGCGTGGTACGACCACCAGCTCGTCGGGTTGGCCGTGCACCGCGACGGCGTCGCCGTCGGTACCGTCGCTCGCGTCGACCACTTCCCGGCTCAGGACCTCCTGATCGTGAAGACCGGCGACGGCGAGGTCATGGTCCCGTTCGTGAAGGCGATCGTCCCCACGGTCGACATCGCTGCCGGGATCGTCACGGTCACGCCGCCAACCGGTTTGTTCGAGGAACTCCCGGAGGCCGACGACGCCCCCGAGACGACGACGGCCGGCCCCGTCGAGTCCGAGGCCTCCGACGAGGCTCAGGACGACACCGGAGCGTCGCAGCCGGAGCAGTAGATCGCGTTCCGAGTCGGTTCTCCCGGCTCGGAACACCCACGACGGAGGCGTCGGTTGCGTGCAACCGGCGCCTCCGTCGTCGTCTCCGGCAGATCACGCCGGTACCGGCTCGCTCTGACGATCACCGTCTGCGACCCGCTCGAGGACCGCGGCGATCCGGCCGGTGCACCCACCGCAGCCGGTGCCGGCGCGGGTTGCCTTGCCAATGCAGGCGACCGTGGTACTGCCCGATTGCGCGGCATCCATGATCCTGCCGACCGTCACGCCGTTGCACGTGCAGACGGTTGTCGAGGGGACGAACGCATCGGCGGAGGCACCACCGATCGCGTCCGGCCCGTCGAGCCGGAGGAGGACCGAGCGATCCGCCGGCAGTTCGCCGCCCCCGTCGTACAGGAGCGTCAGCTCGGCCGCAGTTCGCGGCATACCGATGCAGACGAAGGCGGTCAGGACCCCGGCGCGGGCGATCATCTTGACGTAGCGGCCGTGGTCGGGGTCCGCCCACACCGAGACGCTGCGCGGAGCGGCCGGATGCACGCTGCACCCGTCAGCGGTCGTCGACTCGACGTCCCAGGGCTCGGCCTGGACGTCGCCGACCGCGACGACGTCGACCCGCTCGGCCTTGAGTGCGACGGTGCTCGCCCGCTCGACCGGTGGTGGACCCAGCTCGAGCGGTGGTCCGCCGGCCGCGGCCTCGATCAGGAATCGAGCGGCGAGCCACTCGGCCTGCCGCCATCCTGGGCCGATGAGCCCCGGCGGGCCGCCGGGGACGATGCGCTCGCTGCGCAGCTCCGGTGTCGGCGCCAGCACGTGCGCGCAGTCGCCGATGGCGAAGATCCGTTCGTCCGACCAGCTGCTGAGGTCTTCGCCGACGAGCACGCCGGCGCCGACACGGACCCCGGCGAGGATCGCCAGATCGGCGCGTGCGCTCACCCCGCACGACAGGACGAGCAGATCGCCGGTGATCCGTTTCCCGTCAGCGGTGATCAGCGCATCGAAGTGCCTCCCGCCCGCGGGGTCGTCCCGATGACCGATCGCCTCGGCGCGGCTGTGTGCGATGACCTCCACGCCTGCTGCCCGCAGCGCCGCGGCGAGCACGGAGCCGCCGCCGCGGTCGAGGTTCCGCGGCATCGGGGTGGGGCCGTGGTGGACGACGACCACGTCGGCGCCGGCGCGCGCGGCGGAGAGCGCGAGCTCCAGTCCCAGGACACCGGCACCCAGGACGACGATCCGGCCGCCGGATCGGACGACCCCGGCGACGGTGTCGGCGTCCGCGAGGTCACGCAGGGTGCAGACGCCGCGGGGGAGGTCGTGGTCGGACAGCAGCAACGACCGTCCATACTTCTCGAGCGCCGGGAGGTCCCGCTTCCGTCGATCGACGCCGTCGAGTGTCGGAACGTTCGCGCGCGCACCCGTCGCCAAGACGAGGCGGTCGTAGGGGAGCGTCTCCCCGGTGTCGAGTTCGACGGTCCGCGTCTCGCGATCGATCTGCATCGCGGTCGTGCCGCGCAGGACACGGATACCGTCCAGGGCGAGGTCCTCGGCACTGACGAGCGTCATGTCGGCGAGTCCGGTCGAGCCGACCGCGTGATCGGCGACCAGCACCCGGTTGTACGCGTCGACCGGTTCCTGCCCGACCACGGTCACGTCGATCGAGCCGTTCCGCACGCCAGGGGCGACCTCCTCGGCGAACCGCGCACCGACCGGGCCGAATCCGACCACAACGATGCGGAGTGCGCGACCTGGTCGCGGACTCATCGGAGGGCTCCGGTCGCTGTGGCTTCCGGCAGCGGTGTGCCAGCGGCCGGGCGCAGCCGCACCGCCGCGCGCTTGAAGTCCGGCATCCCCGAGATCGGATCGACCGCGTCCTGCGTCAGGAGGTTCGCCGACGCGTCGCCCGGGTAGTGGAACGGCAGGAAGACGGTGTCGTGACGGATGTCGCCGTCGACACTGGCTCGAGCCGTCAGCGTGCCCCGACGGTTCGAGACCTCGACCAGTCCGCCCTCGACGATCCCGAGTCGTGCCGCCGTCGCGGGGTGGACCTGGACGAAGACTTCGGGACGGGCGTCGTCGAGCTCGGGGACGCGGCGGGTCTGGGTGCCCGACTGGTAGTGCTCGAGGAGGCGTCCGGTCGTCAGGGTGAGTTCCTCCCCGGTCTCCGGTGACTCCGAGACCGTCGCGGGGCGGACCGGGATGATCCGGGCGAGACCGTCGTCGTGTGCGAACCGTTCCGTGAACAGCCGGGGCGTGCCGCCGCTGCCGACGGGGAACGGCCAGTACGCGGCGAGCCCGGTGTCGAGGAGGGCGTGGCTCAGTCCCGAGTAGTCGGCGAGGCCTCCGGCGGATGCGGCCGCCAACTCGTCGAACACGATCGACGGGTCCAGCTCGAATCGGCCCGGAGCATCGAGACGACGGGCGAGTTCGTGCATGATCCAGAGCTCGCTGCGGACGCCGACCGGAGCATCGAGCGCCCGCCGGCGGCGGATCACGCGCCCCTCCAGCGAGGTCATGGTGCCCTCCTCCTCCGCCCACTGCGTCGTCGGGAGGACGACGTCTGCGAGCGCGGCGGTCTCCGACAGGAAGAAGTCGCAGACGACGAGCAGCTCGAGGCGGCCGAGTCCGTCCCGGACCGTCTGCACGTTCGGAGCGGATACGACGACGTTCGAGCCGTGGACCAGGAGGGCGTGCACACCGTCTGGTTCACCGAGGCGGTTGAGGAGGGCGACGGCCGGCAGCCCGGGACCCGGGATCGACTCGACCGGTACACCCCATACTTCGGCGACGTGACGGCGGGCTTCCGGATCGGTGATCTTGCGGTACCCGGGCAGTTGGTCGCACTTCTGACCGTGTTCGCGACCGCCCTGGCCGTTGCCCTGGCCGGTGAGCGTGCCGTAGCCCGATCCCGGCCGGCCCGGTAGTCCGAGCACGAGTGCGAGGTTGATGGCGGCGGTGGCCGTGTCGGTGCCGTCGACATGCTGCTCGACGCCGCGACCGGTGAGGATGTAGGTGCCGTCCGAGGCGGCGAGCCGACGAGCCACGTCTCGGAGGACCGGCGCCGGCACGCCGGTCACGGATTGGACGCGTTCCGGCCACCACGCGCTCACGCTGCGGCGCAGGCCGTCCAGCCCGGTCGTGCGCTCGGCCAGGTAGGCCTCGTCTGCGAGCCCTTCGGCGAGGACGATGTGTGTGAGCCCCAGGAGCAGGACCAGATCCGTCCCGGGCGCGGGCTGCACGTGGAGTCCACGACCGGTCTCGGTGAGTCGCGCGGTGGCCGAGCGGCGCGGATCGACCACGATGAGGCCACCGGAGGCCTGAGCACCGACGAGATGACCGATGAACGGGGGCATCGTCTCCGCGACGTTGGATCCGAGGAGGAGGACGGTCGACGCACCGTCGAGGTCCTCCAGTGGGAACGGCAGCCCCCGGTCGATCCCGAACGCACGGTTGCCCGCTGCAGCGGCGGAGGACATGCAGAACCGGCCGTTGTAGTCGATCCGGCTCGTCCCGATCGCGATCCTGGCGAACTTGCCCAGCTGGTAGGCCTTCTCGTTCGTGAGGCCACCGCCTCCGAAGACTCCGATCGCGTCCGCCCCGCGCTCACCACGGATGCGGAGGATGGTCGATGCGACGAGGTCGAGGGCCGCATCCCAGCTCGTCTCGACCAGCTCACCGGTGGCGTCGCGCACCAAGGGGGTCGTGAGGCGATCGCCCCGCGCGAGGAGCTCGGCCGACGTCCACCCCTTCTTGCAGAGGCCGCCCCGGTTCGTCGGGAAGTCCCGCCCGGCGACGTCGACCGGGAGCCTCGGAGCGACCCCGTCCACCGCCGTCGTTCGGGTGAGGGACATCGCGCACTGCAACGCGCAGTACGGGCAGTGGGTGTCGGTCACCGGGGCGGTGGGACGAGGCATGCGTGGTCCTTCGGTCAGGAGCGGGTGGAGCGACGGCTCACAGTCGTTGGCCGGCGAGTGACGCGTTCTTGCGGAAGTAGACGAGGAAGGTGACCGCGAACAGGACGACATACGCGCCGATGAAGCCGATGAACGCGGCCGAGTAGCTACCGG
Source organism: Plantibacter sp. CFBP 13570 (assembly GCF_014841395.1). NCBI lineage: Bacteria > Bacillati > Actinomycetota > Actinomycetes > Micrococcales > Microbacteriaceae > Plantibacter > Plantibacter sp. CFBP 13570. The sequence continues at coordinate 13,180 of NZ_JACYTW010000033.1, forward strand.
TCGCGCCGTGCGAGAGCCCGAGGATCTGTGGGATGACGAAGCCGCCGTAGGCACCGATCGCGGAGATGAGCCCGAGCGCGGCGGCGGCCTTGCGCTGCGTCCCGACGTCGCCGCTGCGGTGGTGGGCGTCGCGCAGGCCGGATCGCGCCGCGAAGACGCTCGGGATCATGCGGTACGTCGAGCCGTTCCCGACACCGGCGGCGACGAACAGGAGCAGGAAGCAGCCGAGGAACAGCCAGAAGTTCGCCAGCGGCAGGGTCCACAGCACCGCGAGCGCTCCCAGGGCCATGACGGCGAACGCACTCATCGTGACGACGGCCCCACCGAAGCGGTCGGCGAGACGCCCACCGAAGGGGCGTGCCAGCGAACCGATCAGGGCTCCGAGGAACGCGAGCGAGATCGACGCGGAACCGACGGCGAAGGAGGAGAAGTCGGGGAACTGGTCCGCGATGAGCTTGGGGAACACACTCGCGAAGCCGATGAACGAGCCGAAGGTGCCGATGTACAGGAGTGCGAGGAGCCAGAGGTGCGGTTCCCGCAGCGCGGCGGCGGATCCGCGGAGGTCCGCCTTCGCTGACGACAGGTTGTCCATGTAGCGGTAGGCACCGAACATCGCGAGGAGGATGAAGGGGACCCAGATCCATCCGGCGAGACTCAGGTTGAGGGTGGCGGCGGCTCCGACGGTGACCGCGATGGGGACGACGAACTGTGCGACCGCTGCTCCGAGGTTGCCGCCCGCCGCGTTCAGCCCGAGCGCCCAGCCCTTCTCCCGCTGCGGGTAGAAGTAGGTGATGTTCGACATGGAGCTGGCGAAGTTGCCACCGCCGAACCCGGCGAGTCCGGCGACGACGAGCATGACGCCGAACGGGGTGTCCGGATTGCCCACACACAGCGCGAGCGCGATGGACGGGATGAGGAGCAGCCCCGCCGAGATGATCGTCCAGTTCCGCCCGCCGAAGCGCGGGACCATGAACGAGTACGGGAACCTGAGGGTCGCACCGACGAGGCTCGGCATCGAGATGAGCCAGAAGGTCTCGGCCGTGGAGAACGAGAACCCGGCCGTCGGGAGCATGACGACGACGATGCTCCAGAGCTGCCAGACCACGAAGCCGAGGAACTCCGCGAAGATCGACCACCGGAGGTTCCGCCCGGCGATGCCGCGGCCCTCCCGGTCCCAGAACGCGCTGTCCTCGGGGTTCCACCCGTCGATCCAACGACCGGGACGGTGGGTCAGTGCGACCGGGGTGACGGTCGGTGTCGCCGTGGTCGGTGGGGCGTCGACTGCTTCGAGGTTCGTGGTCATGGCTGCTCCGAGCGTTCGGTGAAGCGGGACGGGACGTGTGCTGTCTCCGAAGCTACCGACGCCGTGTTTCGGGGCCCCACCCGCGAGGTAACACCTGGATCACCGCCTGCTCACAGGCACTCATCACCCCGGTGAGGCGGATGACCGCCCGCGGTCCAGGAGCCGGACCAGCCGCCGTCAGACGTCGAGGCGATAGCCGCGCTTGACGATCGTGTTGATGAGTCCGGGGACGCCGAGCGTCTGGCGGAGGCGGCTCATCTGTACTTCGAGCGCGTGGTGGTCCGCGGCTGCGGGCAGCGCGTCGCCCAGCGCGGAGCGCGAGAGGACGGCTCCGTTCGCACGGACGAGGGCGCGGAGGAGCGCGAGGGAGTTCGGGGGGAGCCGGACCCGCGAGCCGGGCAGCTCCACGATGGCGCCACGGATGGCGATCGGGCCGTGCAGCGTCTCGGCTCGGAGGATCGCGTGCTGTTCGAGATGCTCGCACAGCAGCCGGATGAGTGCCCCCATGCGGAACCGCTCGGGGACGATGGGCTCGATGTCCTGGGCGAGCAGTGGCGCCGCCGTGACCGGGCCGACGGCCGCGCACAGCACGTCGCGACGGAAGGCGTCGACGACGGCGTCCTCCTGACCGAGTGCCTCCGCGGCCGTGAACAGGGCGACGACCGACGGGGCGCTCGTGAAGGTGACCGCGTCGAGCGAGCCACTGACGATCGCCTCGACGAGTCGCCGCACGCGCTCGTCGGTCGCATCGGGGTCCGTCCACCGGTAGGGGGCGACCGTGTGCACCTCCTGGTGGACGGCACGGAGCCGTTCGAGCTGGCGCTCGTCGGTGTACCCGTGGAGCTGGACGGCGACGCGGAGACCGGCCGGGTAGTCGGCGACGACCTTGTCGACGAGGGAGGCGGTGGTCTCGCGGTCGCTCATGCCCACGTCGTTCAGACCGGCTGCTCGGATGGCACCGCGTGCCTTGGGACCACGGACGAGGATGGCCGTCTCGGCGAGCGCCTCGAGGAGTTCGTCGCCGAGTCCAGCGGCGTCGGCGACCTCGAACCACCGTCGGATGCCGTACGAGGTCGTGGCGAGCAGGACGTCGGGGCGTGCGGCGATGATGTCGCGCGTGTCGTCGATGAGCGGTTCGTCGTGCTGTGCGTGTGCGATCCGCAGCGTCGGTGCGTGCACGACGGTGGCGCCGCGCCGCTCGAAGGCGTCGATGAGGTCCTGCGATCGACGGTCGCTCGTCACGCCGATCCGGAAGCCCTCGAGCTGGTCCGCCCGGAATCCCGGGACCGGGGTCGTGACGTCCGGGCCGGCGTCAGCGGCCGGCGGGGTGGTGTCGGTCACGCCGATGCCCCCAGACGTTCGGCCCGCGCCAGCAGTTCCGAGGCCTCGGCGTCACCGTCGAAGGCGAAGGCGACGACGTGGCCGATCACGATGACGGCCGGTGACCGCACGCCGGCGGCCGCGGCGACGTGGAGGATCGTCCCGAGGTCGGCCACGGTGGTGCGCTGGGTCTCGCTGTAGCCGCGCTCGATGATCGCGACGGGTGTGTCGGCGGCGAGCCCCGAGGTGAGGAGCCCGTGGGAGATGGAGGGCAGCGTGCCGACACCCATGAGGACGACGATCGTCCCACCGAGGCCGGCGAGGTGACGATGTTCCTCGTCGGAGAGCGGCGCATGACCGCTGACCACGGTGAAGAGATGACTCAGGTTCCGGTGCGTGAGGGGGATCCCGGCAGCCGCGGGCACGGCGACGGAACTCGAGACGCCCGGGATCACGCGGACGGGGACGCCCGCGCGGTGGCAGGCCAGGACTTCCTCGCTGCCGCGCCCGAAGACGTACGGGTCGCCTCCCTTGAGGCGGACGACCGCCGCGCCGTCGAGCGCGTGTTGCACCATGACGGTCTCGATACCGTCCTGTCCGATCGGGTGATGGCCGGGGCGCTTGCCGACGTCGACGAGGAGCGCGTTCGGGGCGAGCTCGGGGAGGGTGTCGTGGGGTGCGAGCCGGTCGTAGAGGACCACGTCCGCGTCTCGGAGGGCCTCGATGGCGGCGACGGTCAGCAGCGCGGGATCGCCCGGTCCGCCGCCGACGAGCGTGACCCTGCCTGGACCCGACATCTATGCCCCTTCCCTCACTGGAATGGTAGGCCCTGCGAGATAGACGGCCTCGCCGCGCTCGATCTCCTCCGTCGTCGCGGGCCGGTACTGGCCTCGCTCCGCGACCCGCGCGAGTCGCGGTTCGGCATCGCCCGGCTCGTTGACGAAGGAACGGAACCGGCGGAGGCGCTCCGGGTCGGCGAGGGTCGCCGCCCACTCGTCCTCATACCCGTCCACATGTGCGGCCATGGCCTGTTCGAGTTCGGCGGCGAGTCCGAGCGAGTCCTCGACGACGACCTCCCGCACGTGGTCGAGTCCGCCGTCGAGGTCCTCCATCCACCTGGCGGTGCGCTGCAGTCGGTCCGCCGTCCGGATGTAGTACATGAGGTAGCGGTCGATGTACCGGATGAGCGTCTCGTCGTCGAGGTCTCCGGCGAGGAGCTGCGCGTGGGTCGGCTGGAACCCTCCGTTGCCGCCCACATACAGGTTCCAGCCCTGCTCGGTGGCGATGATCCCCACGTCCTTGCCACGTGCTTCAGCGCACTCGCGCGCGCACCCCGACACCCCGAACTTGAACTTGTGCGGTGCCCGGAGGCCGCGGTACCGGAGTTCGAGGTGGACCGCCATGCCCACGGAGTCCTGCACGCCGAAGCGGCACCAGCTGGACCCGACGCAGCTCTTCACGTTGCGGAGCGACTTCCCATACGCCTGTCCGGACTCGAAGCCGGCGTCGACGAGGATGCGCCAGATGTCGGGCAGCTGTTCGAGGCGGGCGCCGAACAGGTCGATGCGTTGACCGCCCGTGATCTTCGTGTACAGCCCGTAGTCGGTGGCGACCTGCGCGATGACCGCGAGCTTCTGCGGTGTGATCTCGCCACCGGGGATCCGGGGGACCACGGAGTAGGTGCCGTCCTTCTGCATGTTCGCGAGCGCCCGGTCGTTCGTGTCCTGCAGCGTCCCCCGACCGCCGTCGAGGATGTACCCACCCTGCTGGCTGGCCAGGATGGAACCGATCACCGGCTTGCACACGTCGCAGCCGCGTCCGGTGCCGTAGCGAGCGAGGATCTCGTCGAAGGAGGTGAGACCGAGCACCCGGATGGTCTCGAAGAGCTCCTGCCGGGACAGCTCGAAGTGTTCGCAGAGCGCCCGCGAGACGGCGATGCCGGACTTGGTCAGCTCCGTCTCGAGGATCTTCTTCACGAGCGGGACGCAGGAGCCGCACTGGGTCCCGGCGCGGGAGCAGGTCTTGAGCGCCCCCAACTCGGTGCACGCCTCGCCGTGCACGCCCGCGATCGCGTCGCGGACGGTCCCCGCGGTGACGGCGTTGCATGCGCAGACGAGCGCTGCGTCGGGGAGCTCGTCCCCGGCCGGTGCCTCGATCCCTGACGCCGACAGGTAGGCGGCCGGCTCACTCGACAGCTCGGCGCCGAGGAGCGGGCGCAGCGAGGCGTAGGGCGAGGCGTCGCCGACGAAGACCCCGCCCAGGAGGGTCTTGGCGTCGTCCGTCATGACGAGCTTCTGGTACAGCCCACGCGCCGGGTCCGCATACACGATCTCGAGACTCTGCTCCGTGCGTGCAAGTGCGTCGCCGAAGCTCGCGACGTCGACGCCGGACAGCTTGAGTTTCGTGGCGTCGTCGACGGTCGTGAACTCCGCCTCGCCACCGAGCAACCGATCCGCGACGACCTCGGCCATCGCGTTCGCCGGCGCGACGAGGCCGGTGCATCGACCGTCGAAGCAGGCGACCTCGCCGATGGCCCAGACACCAGGCGCAGACGTCCTGCAGTCGGTCCCGATCACGACCCCACCGCGGTCACCGAGCTCGATCCCGGCATCGCGGGCCAGCTCGTCCCTGGCGCGGATACCGATCGCGAACACCACGATGTCGACGTCGACCTGCTGGCCGCTCGAGAACTTCACGCCCGAGACACCGCCCTGCTCGTCCACGAGGATCGACCGTGGCCTCGTCCCCAGGTGCAGACCGATGCCCTGGCCGCCGATGATGCGCCCGAGGGCTCGACCGGCTCCCTCGTCCAGCTGGGCGGACATGAGCCACGACCCGGAGTGCACGACGCTCGCCTCGGCACCGAGCCGTGCCGCGCCACCGGCAGCCTCGAGCCCGAGCAACCCGCCGCCGGCGACGATCACCCGGGCGGGACGACCTCGCACGGAGCCGATGCGCTCGATCTCCGACACCAGCAGGTCCACGTCGTCGATCGTCCGGTAGACGAGGGCGTGTTCCGAACCGTCGATCTCGGGCACCGGGGCCGAGGAGCCGGTCGCCAGGACCAGCTCGTCGTATGTGACGACCCTCCCCAGGGAGGTGTGCACCGTCCGGGCCGCGCGGTCGATCCGTTCGGCGCGTTCGCCCAGCAGGAGCGACACGTGCTGCTCGTCCCAGACACCCGTCGGCGCGAGCGTGAGGTCGATCGCCGCATCGTCGAGACGCTTGCTCAGTGCCACACGATCGTAGGGACGGTGGAGCTCCTCACAGACGACCGTGATGTGCATGGTGCGCCCGGCGTCGCGACTGTGCAGGGCATCGACCAGACGGTGTGCGGCCGGGCCGCCGCCGACCACGACGACGCGACGCGGCAGATCTCCTGCGGTGGGATCGATCATCATGGGCCCCCTCGGCTCGTGTTCCAGCGAGCGTACTGACGCGGCGTTTCCGGACCGTTGCCCGCATGTGTCCCGAACGCGTCCAGGACCGCACACGACGCCCGGGCGGATGTGAGGTCGGTTTCACCTCACCGAAACGTCACGGGTGATCCGACGAAACACCCCGCCCGTAGCGTCGGTGCTCCGACGCACGACCAGGAGGCCGACGATGAGCATCACGATGCAGGAGCACACCGGGCGGACGGCGCTCGCCGAGTGGCGACGCGTCTGCGCCATCGACGACCTCGAACTCTCCTGGGGCGAGGTGGCGTTGCTCCGCGCCCGGCAGATCGCGGTGTTCCGCATCGGCGCAGATGAGGTCTACGCCGTCGACCATCGGGACCCGCACACGGCCGCGCCGGTGATGGCTCGCGGCATCGTCGGTTCTCGAGGGGAGCGACCGACGATCGCGTCACCGTTGCACAAGCAGGTGTACGACCTCGGCACGGGTGAGTGCTTCACCGACCCGAACCTCTTCCTCCAGACCTTCCGCACCCGCATCGTGGGCGGTTTCGTGGAGATCGAGCTGGGGGAGGACGCATGACCCTGCTCGAGACCGCGGTGCGCCGCCCGCAGACGCGGACGCGGATGAGTCCGGCGCTCCTGGCCGTGTCCCACGGGACGAGTTGCCCGATCGGACAGGCCTCCGTCGCCGCGCTCGTCGACGCCGTCGGACGATCGCGTGCCGATCTCCACGTCGCCGGTGGCTTCGTCGATGTCCAGCAGCCCGACGTCCCGGCCACCCTCGGTTCGATCGAGCCCGAGCGGCCCGCGGTGGTCGTGCCGTTGCTCCTGTCCGCGGGGTTCCACGTCCACGTCGACCTCGTCGAGGACCTCGAGGCGACGGATCGGCCGACGGCACTCGGACGGGCGATGGGACCGGACGACCGCCTCGTAGTGGTCCTCGCCAGGCGACTGGAGGCGCTGCACGTGACGCCCGACGATCGGATCGTGCTCGGAGCGGCCGGGTCCACCGACGCCAGGGCCGTCGCCGACTGCGTCGACATGGGGCGTCGACTGGAGTCGCGACTGCGGGTGCCGGTCGAGACGGCGTTCGTCTCCGCGGCTCAGCCGTCGGTGCCCGATGCGGTGGTCGCGGCTCGAACGAGTCGACCGCCAGGGCGGGTCATCATCGCCACCTACCTGCTGGCGCCCGGCTACTTCGCGCGGCTGCTCGAGGAGGCGGGAGCGGACCTCGTGACGCCGCCGCTCCTCCACCTCGGCGAGGTTCCCGATCCGGGCATCGTCGACCTCGTGGTCGACCGCTACGAGGAGGCCTCGGCCGGACTGTCGGGCTGACCGGCGCGACCGGGACGACGGCCGTCGCGCGAATAGACTGCTCCTCATGCGCATCGACATCGTCACGATCTTCCCGACCTTCTTCGATGCCCTGGACCTCTCACTGCTCGGCAAGGCGAAGCAGAGCGGGCTCATCGAGTTGGACGTCCACGACCTGCGGGATTCGACGCACGACCGTCACCGCACCGTCGACGACACCCCGTACGGCGGGGGAGCCGGCATGGTCATGAAGCCGGAGCCTTGGGGTGAGGCGCTCGACGGCATCCTGGGTGACGACACCGAGGAGGAGCCGCTGGTCATCTTCCCGTCTCCTGCGGGTGAGGTGTTCACGCAGGCCATGGCCCGCGAGCTCGCGGCCGAGCCGCACCTCGTCTTCGGCTGCGGCCGGTACGAGGGCATCGACCACCGCGTCTTCGACCACACCGCCAGCCGAGCACGGGTCCGCCTGGTGAGCCTCGGCGACTACGTCCTCAACGGGGGAGAGGTCGCCGTGATGGCGATGATCGAGGCGATCGGTCGCCTCGTCCCGGGCGTCGTCGGCAACCCCGAGAGTCTCGTCGAGGAGTCTCACGAAGACGGGCTCCTCGAGTACCCGAGCTACACGAAGCCTGCGGACTGGCGAGGACTCCCGGTACCGCCGGTGCTGCTGAGCGGCAACCACGGTGCGATCGCCACCTGGCGTCGTCAGCAGCAGATCGAGCGGACCCGCGAGGTCCGCCCGGATCTGCTGCCCGCTGACCAGCCGGACGCCTGAGCGCGCCGGGGTTCCGCGCTTGACGGCTGTCAGGGCCGACGCCGCACGGCGGCGGCGATGCCGGCGACGACGAGGACGGCCCCGGTCGCGATGATCGCCCCGGTGATCCACCCCAGGGGGTCGATGCGCACCTCGGTGAGGTTGGTGACGAGCATGGCGCCGGCGAAGACGAGCAGGAGCACGCCCCAGAGGATCGTGCCGAAGCGCGGCGGTCGACCGCCTCGATCCTTCGGGCCAGCATCAGTCCTCGGTTCATCAGCCGTCTGTGCAGTGGTCGGCTGCGCTGTGGCCGGCTGCGCTCTGGTCGACTCCGTGGTGGCCGTCTGATCGGTCTCCGACGGAGCCGATCCCGTCGCCGCGTCGGTCGGGGACGATATGTCCGCCGCTCCGGTCCGGTCGTCCTGCTCGCTCATCGTCCCGCCTCCGCTTCCTCGGTCACGACAGCGCTGCCGGCGACCGTCCACACCCGTACCCGTGTCGTGTCTCCTGACGCCGTTCGTCCGTACCGTGCCTCATCCTGGAACAGGGCTCCGCCGCGTCGGTCCGTCCGGTCCCGACCATCGCGTTCTGTCTCCAGGGTGCCCGCGATCGCTGAGAACTCGACGATCACCGGCACGTCCTCGGGGATGAGCACGTCGACCTCGCCTGCGAGGATCCACACGTCGATCGTGCCACCGCGCAACGCGTCGTCGTCGGCGAGCTCCCCGAGGTCGAGCGTGGGTTGGCCGGCGATCATCACGTAGCCACGTCGGTCGTCCGCATCCGTCGACGTCACGGTCCAGGTCGTGCGTCCGACCGGCAGGAAGGAGGAGCCGAGTGGGAACACCCCGGTGGCGAGCAAGGAGATCACGGCGGCCCAGGTGAACAGTCCGAGCCAGCCGCTCTCCCGTCCGCTGATGCCCGCGACGATCGTCGCGACGGCGAGCGCACCGAGCGCTGCGGCGAGCCCGATGACCACGACGACCGGGATCGAGAACCCGGCGCTCGCCGCGATGACGGCCGCGCCGGCACCGGCGAGCAGCGCCAGTCCGAGGGTGATCGCCACGAAGGCCGCTCCAGGGTGCTGGGCACGACGCTCACGAGCCTTCGTCTCACGCTCGGCCTGCTGCTCGGCTCGCTGGCGGCTCATCTCCTCCCGGAACTCCTGACTCGTCCAGCCGCGCTGCTGGCTCGGAGCCCCGTCCCACGCGGTGGTGGTGGTGGCTCCAGGGAGCGGGACGGTCGCGCCCGCATCACCGGGCGAACCATCGGCCTTCGCGAGCGACACCGGGTTCGCGGCACCGGGGGAGGCCGGGGCCGAGCCGGCAGCGCCCGAGGGAGAGGCTGTGGGCGATGGTGCCGTCGGCTTCGGGATCGAGGCGTCGCTGGTCCACGGGTCGCGCTGCGGCGGTGTCTCAGGCGGAGTCGCCCGCCCGGGGTCGCGGCGGGAGAACATCACGATCAGCCAGACCGCCGCGGCGACCAGGGCGATCACCCAACCGGCGGTCATGGTCGACTCCAGCCACCCCGGCAGGTTCCACGCATGCGGCACGCCGTCCCACCAGAGGCCACGCATGAACGGCACGACGGTGAGCACCGCGAGGATACCGATCGCGACGATCGCCGGGTCGAAGACGCCCCGGATCGCACGCTCGAGGTGGATCCGACCCTGCTGGTCGGGGATGAGCGCCCAGCCCGCGGCGTAGACGAAGAGGACCGGCCCGCCCAGGATCGCGATGACGATGAGGGCTCCGCGCACGATCATCGGATCGAGGCCGAGCCGGGCCGCGACACCCCCGGCGACACCGCCGAGCCACGAGTCGCTCGAGCGACGGAGACCGGTGGACCGCCACCAGTCGAAGAAGCGGGTCGTCGGATCCTGCGGGGCGGGTGCCCCCGGCTCTGCTCCGGTGGGCGGCGTGCTGTGGTTCGTCATGGTCCGATTCTGGCGAAGCGTGCGGGTCGGGCCCATCCGGCATGACCCTGAGTGCACCCTGATCCTGCTGTCCCGGGGTGCCGACCGCACCCCGAACTGCTTGGATGGCTCCATGGGAACCGAGGTGATGATCCGTCCGAGGCGCCGCCTGCTCGGTGGTGTCTGCGCCGGCTTCGCCGAGCACACCGGTCTCCCCGTCGCTGCGGTGCGGACGGCGACGGTCATCCTCGCGTGCTGCGGCGGAGCGGGCCTGCTCCTCTACGCGTGGCTGTGGGTCATGACGCCGACGCAGGGCGCGGACGCACCGCTCGATCCTCGGGAGCACCTGCTCCGGCCGGCCTCGACCGATGAGGGAGCCGACCTCGACGGCCCCCGTCGCGCGCCGATCACGGAGGTGCTGCTCGGGATCGCCCTGCTCGCGGCCGGGACCGCGCTGATCGCGACCCGGACCGGGCTGGACATCCCACTCGAGGCCGTCATCCCCGTCATCGTCGTCCTCGCGGGAGCTGCGCTCGCCTGGCGGCAGTTCGGCGAGCGTGGTCGCGGTGAGGGTTCACGTGCCCTCTTGATCCGCGTACTCGGAGCGCTCGTCCTCGTCGTCCTCGGCATCCTCCTGTTCTTCGTCACCGGTGACCGCCCGAACATGTGGACGGTCATCGTCGCCGCGATCGCCGTGCTCCTCGGGGTCGCCGTGGTCATCGCCCCCTGGGCGCTCCAGCTCAATCGCGACCTCGCCGACGAGCGCGCCGCGCGGATGCGCGAGGCCGACCGCGCTGAGATCGCCGCGCACCTGCACGACTCCGTGCTCCAGACGCTCGCGCTCATCCAGCAGCAGGCCGGTCCGGGGAGCGAGGCGTCCCGTCTCGCCAGGGCGCAGGAGCGCGAGCTGCGGAACTGGCTCTTCTCCGGCGGGACCGCTCCGACGGGCGACCTCGCGACCGAGCTGCGGACCATCGCGGCGGCGGTGGAGGCCGACCACGCGGTGCGCGTCGACGTCGTCGCGGTCGGGCGTGCGATCGACGACGCTCCGGAGCCGCTCCTCGCCGCCGTACGTGAGGCCGTGCTCAACGCGGCACGTCACGCCGGCGGCGACGTCTCCGTCTATCTGGAGACGGCACCGCAGCGGATCGAGGTGTCGATCTCCGACCGCGGCCCCGGCTTCGACCTGGAACAGGTCCCGCGGGACCGCCTCGGGGTCAGGGAGTCGATCATCGGCCGGATGCAGCGCATCGGTGGCGAGGCGACCATCCGTCCGGGGCCCGGCGGACGAGGTACCGAGGTCCGTCTCGTCCTGCCCGTGCACGACGCCGCGGCGACGGCGCCGCAGCCCGACACCGTCCCGACCGTTCCGAGGAGCCGACCATGAGCGACCGACCACTGACCGTCGTGATCGTCGATGACCACTCGATCTTCCGTTCCGGACTGCGCAGCGAACTCGATCCCGGCATCGAGGTGCTGGGGGAGGCCGGCGACGTTGAAGAGGCGATCCGGGTGATCGGGGAGACGCGCCCGCAAGTCGTGCTGCTCGACGTCCACCTGCCGGGTGGCGCCGGCGGCGGTGGCGCGGACGTTATCGCCGGCTCGGTGACCACCGCGCCCGCCACCCGGTTCCTCGCGCTCAGCGTCTCGGACGCCGCCGAGGACGTCGTCCGGGTGATCAGGGCCGGTGCACGCGGCTACATCACGAAGAGCTCCTCGGGTGCCGAGGTCGCGGAGGCCGCACGGCGGGTCGACGACGGCGACGCGGTGTTCTCACCCCGGCTCGCGGGATTCGTCCTGGACGCCTTCGGCGCTGTGACGGGGGAGACGGCGGAGTCCGTCGACGAGCTCGACCGGCTGTCGGCCCGTGAGCAGGAGGTCATGCGCCTCATCGCCCGCGGCTACGCCTACAAGGAGGTCGCGACAGAGCTGTTCATCTCTGTGAAGACCGTGGAGACCCATGTGTCGAGCGTGCTGCGCAAGCTGCAGCTGTCCTCGCGCCACGAACTCGCCGCCTGGGCCCTGCAGCGCAAGCTCCTCTGACCACGCGGGCCGGAACCGACATCGGCCGACAGCGAACGACCAGTGCGCGCTCAGGAGCCCGGCGGTAGCCTGAGAGACATGATCATCCGTCGGGCGTTCTACTACTGGCGATTCGCCGCGATCTTCGTGCTGCCCGCCTGGCCGTTCGTCGGATGGGGACTCTTCGGTGAGAGCGGCTGGAGCCTCTTCGGGCTCTTCATCGCCATGCCGATCCTCGCCATCGCGCTCGCCGCGATCGCATTCCTCATCTCGGCCAGGGCCAGCGTCCGGACGACGAAGCTCGTGTCGTGGACGGACGTCGGCCTGCTCACGCTCTGGCACGTCACGATCATCTGCTTCGGCTCGTTCAGCTCGGGCGTCGCCCTCTGGGCGGTCCTCGGCGTCGTCGCAGGCCTTGCCGCCTTCTGGGGCGTCATCGCGCAACTCATCTCCGAGACGGCACGCCGCGCCCGGGAGACGATGGCCGAATTCGAGCGCATGGCTGCTGCCGCCGGGCCAGGCACGGTCCCCGGATCGGCGATCCCGCCGCAGCCGCGGTTCGATCCCGGTCCGATCGACGGCGGCGAGTTCATCGTGATCGAGGAGTCCAAGCCCGACGAGCGTCGCTGAGCGGCCGTATCCGCCGCTGTCGCCTGCGCCGTACCGGCGCCCGGTTTCCCATCCGAGGCCCTTTCATGACACAATTGCTGTTTGTGCCTCCGCAGTTCTGCCACAGGGGAACGCCGGCATCGGGCACACCTTTCCTTCCGAACGTATTCAGCGGTCGACCTGTGGCGGTCGCAGAGATGGAATCATCATGCACATTCTCGACTCAGTCGATGCAGCATCCCTCAAGTCGGACATCCCCGACTTCCGCGCCGGCGACAACGTCAAGGTGCACGTGAACATCATCGAGGGCAACAAGTCCCGTATCCAGGTCTTCCAGGGTGTCGTCATCGGCCGCTCCAACGAGGGTGTCCGCGAGACCTTCACGGTCCGCAAGGTGAGCTACCAGGTCGGCGTCGAGCGCACCTTCCCGGTCCACTCCCCGAACATCGACCACATCGAGGTCGTCACCCGCGGTGACGTCCGTCGCGCGAAGCTGTACTACCTCCGCGAGCTCCGTGGCAAGAAGGCGAAGATCAAGGAGAAGCGCGACAACTAGTCGTCCTCCTGGTCGCCCTCCGCGATCATTCCTGAGCTCCCCACCGGATAAGCTGGTGGGGAGCTCAGGCGGTTAAATGACAGACAATTCCCTGGCGGCAGACGCGTCGCCCGACCACCAGCAGCGCCCCCGCGGCAAACGCGGAGCGCTGCTCTTCCTTCGCGACCTCCTCATCATCTTCGTGGTCGCGCTGCTGGTCTCCTTCCTCATCAAGACCTTCCTCGTGCGGTCGTTCTACATCCCGTCCGGGTCGATGGAGAACACGCTGCAGATCCAGGACCGCATCCTGGTGAACGAGCTCGTCCCCGACGTGGTCTCGCTGAACCGAGGCGACGTGGTCGTCTTCCAGGATCCGGGCGGCTGGCTCCCGCAGACGGTCGAGGCTCCGCAGCCTCCCGTCACCGCAGCCGTCGAATGGGTGCTGTCGATCTTCGGCCTCGTCGCTCCCGACAGCGACGACCACCTCATCAAACGCGTCATCGGGTTACCGGGCGACCACGTGTCGTGCTGCAACCCGCTCGGGCAGATGACGGTCAACGGGGTTCCGCTGAACGAACCGTACGTGAAGCTCCCGGCCGGCACCGAGAAGGTGTCCGGAGACCCGTTCGACATCGTCGTCCCCGAGGGCTCGCTCTGGGTCATGGGCGACAACCGGTACAACTCGAAGGACTCCCGGTACAACGGCGACACCCCCGGTGGGGGCTTCGTCCCGATCGACAACGTCGTGGGGCGCGCGTTCGTCATCACCTGGCCGTCCAGCAACTGGGCCTGGCTCGACAACTACCCGACCGTCTTCCAGGGCATCCCTGCCCCAGAAGAGGAGTGATGGCCGTCAGCGAACCGACCCTCGAGGTCGAGCACGAACTGTTCGCTGCGGGTGTCCCGTCGGTCATCGGCATGGACGAGGTGGGTCGCGGAGCCATCGCCGGCCCGGTGGCCGTCGGCGCAGCGGTCGTCGCCCCGGCGTGCGGGCCGTGCCCTGAGGGACTCCGCGACTCGAAGCTGTTGAGCGAGCGAGCGAGGACCCGCCTGGAACCGCTGGCCCGCGAGTGGGTGTTGTACGGGGCCGTCGGACTCGCGAGTCCGGCGGAGGTCGACGAGCTGGGCATCACCGCGTGCCTCGGACTCGCCGGCCGTCGGGCGCTGCTCGAACTGCACGCCATCGGCGCGGACGTCACGGGATCGACCGTCCTGCTCGACGGCAACAGCGACTGGCTGAGCCGGGCGCTCCAGCGACCGCTCACCATCACCACGAGGGTCAAAGCGGATCGGGACTGCGCGTCGGTCGCCGCAGCGTCCGTACTCGCCAAGGTGCACCGCGACCGACTGATGATCGAGTTGCACGAGGCACTGCCGGAGTACGGGTGGGAGGGCAACAAGGGGTACGGCTCGGCGCAGCATCTGTCGGCCCTCTCCGAGCACGGCCTGACCCTCCACCACCGGAGCAGCTGGCTGCCCGCCTACACGTAGACTGGAGAGACCATGGACGAAGACGAGTTCGAAGACTACGACCGCGAGGTCGAACTGGCCCTCTACCGCGAGTATCGCGATGTCGTGGGGCAGTTCAAGTACGTGATCGAGACCGAGCGCCGGTTCTACCTCGCCAACGAGGTCGACCTCGTGCGACGCGACACGGCGAACGACTTCTACTTCGAGCTCTCCATGACCGACGTGTGGGTGTGGGACGTCTACCGTTCCGACCGGTTCGTCAAGAGCGTCCGAGTGCTCACGTTCAAGGACGTCAACGTCGAGCAGTTGTCCTCGCGTGACTTCGAGCTCCCGAAGGAACTCACGCTCGACGAGTAGGGCGAGGCCCCCGCTACCGACAGCGCTCCACAGGCACGCCTCGCCGCGCGCTCGTCGACGACAGACCCACCTCCGGGTAACGAGCCTCGTCTGCACGCTTGGCTGGATGCCAGGAGGTGCACATGGCACGGAAGGACGAGCTCGGCCGACGCGGCGAGCAGGTGGCGGCGGATCATCTCGAGGCGTGCGGATACCGCATCCTCGACCGCAATTGGCGATGCCCGCAGGGCGAACTCGACCTCATCGCGGACGACGACGGCACGCTGGTGTTCGTCGAGGTGAAGACCCGTTCCGGCGTCGGCTTCGGCGATCCCGCGGAGGCGGTCACGCCGAGCAAGCTGGCCCGGATCGGTCGTCTCGCCGGGGCTTGGTGTACTGAGCACCGACCGCGCTCGCGGCGGATGCGCGTCGACGTCGTCGGCATCGTGCTGCCGTCCGAAGGGGACATGCGACTCCAGCACCTGCGGGGAGTCTCCTGATGGCCGTCGCACGCACCTGGTCGGTCGCGCTCGCCGGCCTCACGGGCGCGATGGTGGAGGTCGAGGCGTCAGCCGCCGCGACCGTACCGGGCATGGCGATCGTCGGGCTTCCCGACAAGTCGCTCGGTGAGGCCGCGCACCGCATCAAGAGTGCGACGGCGAACTCCGGCTGCGAGCTGCCCGGTGGCAAGCTCACGATCAACCTGTCTCCCGCGTCGCTGCCCAAGCAGGGGAGCGCATTCGACCTCTCGATGGCGATCGCCTGTCTC
This sequence comes from Plantibacter sp. CFBP 13570, assembly GCF_014841395.1. Taxonomy (NCBI): domain Bacteria; kingdom Bacillati; phylum Actinomycetota; class Actinomycetes; order Micrococcales; family Microbacteriaceae; genus Plantibacter; species Plantibacter sp. CFBP 13570. The sequence continues at coordinate 28,928 of NZ_JACYTW010000033.1, forward strand.
GCCGTCGGCGGCCTCGTCCGCCGGGAGTCCGCCGAGCGGGTCGTCCACCTCGGTGAGCTCGGGCTCGACGGACGGCTCCGTCCGCTCGTCGGCGTGCTGCCGGCCGTCCTCGCCGTCGCCCGCGCCGGCCACGACGCGGTGATGGTGCCGACCGCGAACGTCGAGGAGGCGCAGCTCGTGCCCGGCGTCACGGTGATCGGGGCGACCTCGCTGCGTGATGCGGCCATCTGGCACGGTGCAGAACTCTCCGCGATCGACCTCGAACCCGTCCGCCAACGCGTCGATAGGCTACCCACGCCCGACCCACTCGATCTCGCGGACGTGGTCGGACAACCGGAGGCGGTCGACGCGATGGTCGCTGCGGCGGCCGGAGGGCACCACGTCATGATGGTCGGACCTCCCGGTGCCGGCAAGACCATGCTGGCCGCCCGGCTTCCCGAGATCCTTCCCGACCTCGAGCCCGAGGCCGCGGTCGAGGTCAGCTGCCTCCGCTCGCTCATCGGTCTGCCACCGGACGGCGCGCTCGCCCGACGACCACCGTGGGAGAGCCCGCACCATTCGTCATCGGCAGCGGCGATCATCGGTGGCGGTTCGCGCCAGATCCGGCCTGGGGCGGCCGCGCGCGCGGCCCACGGCGTGCTCTTCCTCGACGAAGCGCCGGAGTTCCGCGCCGATGTCCTCGACTCGCTACGTCAGCCACTCGAAGCCGGCGTGGTCACCGTGCATCGTGCGCACGGCAGCGCGACGTTCCCGGCCGCCTTCCAACTCGTCCTCGCCGCGAACCCCTGCCCCTGCGGTCAGTACGGCACGGCGGACGGCGTCTGCACCTGTCCACCGCAGGCCCGTCGACGTTATCTCGGGCGGATCTCGGGGCCGCTCCTCGACCGGATCGACATCCGCGTGCGGGTACACCGGATCACCTCGGCACTGACGAGCCTCTCGCAGGAGGGTGGGGTCTCCACCGCTGAGGCCCGTTCCCGCGTCGAAGCGGTGCGGGCCGCGAGTGCCGAGCGGTTGGTCGGCACCGGCTGGACCACGAACGCACAGGCGAGCGGCACCTGGCTCAGGAGCCCGCGGATGCGGCTGCCCAGATCCGTCACCAACGCGTTGGACCGCTCCCTCGAGCGGGGAGGCATCACCATGCGTGGCTACGACCGCATCCTCCGACTGAGCTGGACGCTCGCCGACCTCGACGGGGCCGGTAGCCCCACAGCCGAGCACTTGGGGCGGGCCCTCTTCCTGCGGAAGGGCATCTCGTGAGTGCGTGGTTCGGTTTGGACCGCGAGTTGGTCGAACGCCTTGTCCGTGGACTCGGCGGCCTGGAGCCGGCCGAGGCCGTGGGTAGTCCTCGCGCGGATGGAGGTGCCGAGCACGTCTCGGAGGCCGACGACAACGTCGGCATCACCGGGATACGGGCGGCCTTCGCTCGGGCGGCCTGGACGATGATCGCCGAACCGGGCGATGGCGTGGCCGGGCTCGTGGTCGGTGCGCTCGGCCCTGCGGGCGCACTGTCAGCGGTTCTCGACCGGGTGGGGCCGACCGAACTGCAGCGCCGCATCCTCGGCAGCGAGTGGTTTAGTGGCTCGGGCTCGACGTCGGCCGATGCCGATGCCGAGGATCCCGCCGCGATGCCCGCTTCTCGCGTGCTCCGAAGTGCGCTGGAACGCTGGCGCCCCCGTCTCGTCTCGGCTGACCTCGTCGCCGCGTGCGAGACGGCGATCGAGGTCGGCGTACGACTACTCCTGCCAGGCGCTCCGGGCTGGCATGCGGGGTTCGAGCACCTCGGTGTGCACGCGCCGCACGCCCTCTGGCTGCGCGGCTCTCCCGACGTGCCTGCGGAAGAACGCGCCATCGCGTTGGTCGGGGCCCGGGCCGCGTCCGGTTACGGCGAGCACGTCACCCTCGAGGCTGCGGCCGGGCTCGTCGATCGGGGCTTCGCGATCGTGTCGGGTGCCGCGTACGGCATCGACGGCGCGGCGCACCGAGCCGCCCTCGGGAGCGGGGGCGTGACCGTGGCCTACCTCGCAGGCGGGGTCGATCGGCCGTACCCGGCCGGTCACGATGCGCTCATCCGTCGGATCCGCGAGGCCGGTGGAGCCGTCATCAGCGAATCACCGTGCGGGTCCACACCGTCCAAATGGCGATTTCTGCAGCGGAACCGACTCATCGCCGCAGCCTCGGCTGCGACGGTGGTCGTGGAGGCCGGCGACCGCTCCGGGTCGATCAACACGGCGGGTCACGCTGCATCCCTCGGGCGTCCGCTCGGAGCCGTGCCCGGCCCGGTCACGAGTCCGTCGTCGGCGGGCTGTCACCGCCTGATCCGTGAGTACGCCGCCACATGCGTGACGAACGCCACACAGATGGCGGAGCTCGCCGGGTGGACCGCGGTCGACGCGGACGCGCAGGCGTTCGCCTCGCCAGAGGAACGCCGGGTCCGTGATGTGATGAGTGCGCGCTCGCCACGCACCGTCGAGGCGCTTGCGAAAGCGAGTGGTCTGAGTCCTCGAGAGGTCACCGGTGTGCTCGGTGCGCTCGATCTCGCCGGGGCCGTCGAGGAACGCGAACGAGGGTGGGTGCTCGTCGGCGGACGGGCGTGAGGTGATCGGTCGGCGGGGGAAGACCACGGCGTCGGACGCGTGGGGCATGCTGTCCACGTGGACATCTGGAGCAGCATCGACGGGTTCTCGGAGCACCTCGCTTCAGAGCGTCGGTTGTCGCCGCAGACCGTTCGCGCCTACGCATCCGATCTCCGGCAGCTCGCCGACTTCGCCACCGGACGCGATGTCGAGGGCGTCGACGGCGTGACGCTGGACCTCCTCCGCGACTGGCTCTGGGCAGCTTCCGAGGCAGGCTCGTCCAAGGCGACGCTCGCGCGACGCACCGCCACGGCCAAGGCCTGGAGCGCCTGGCTCCTGCGCACCGGCAGGGTCGATTCGGACGTCGCGGCACGGCTCCGGAGTCCGAAGACGGGTCGGACCCTGCCACGCGTCGTCGGCCGGGGCCCGTTCGACGACCTCCTCGCTGGGCTCGAGGACCGCGCCGCATCGGGGGAGCCGAACGCCCTCCGCGACCTCGCCGTCGTCGAACTGCTCTACGCCTCGGCCCTTCGCGTATCCGAGCTGTGCGGACTCGACCGGGACGACCTCGACCTCGACCGGCTCACCGTCCGTGTCACGGGCAAAGGTGACAAGGAGCGGGTCGTTCCGTTCGGCGTCCCCGCTCAGTCGGCGATCGTCGACTACCTCACGAGCGCCCGCCCGCAGCTGGTCGCCCGTGCAGCCGCGAACGACCGCGGACCGACGCCCGGCGCAGCCCTCTTCCTCGGCGCGCGCGGAGGGCGGCTCGGCCCGCGCTCCGTCTACACGCTCGTCGCCCGGCTCCTCGACGCCGTGCCCGGTGGTGGTCCGGCAGGGCCTCACGCCCTGCGGCACACCGCCGCGACGCACCTGCTCGACGGGGGAGCGGACCTCCGCGCGGTCCAGGAACTCCTCGGCCACGCGAGTCTCGCGACGACGCAGATCTACACGCACGTCTCCGTCGAACGCATCAAGGAGAGCTACCGCAACGCCCACCCGCGGGCCTGAGCCTCCGCGGTCGCGGTCAGTGGGAGCAGGACGGCCGGAGGCACCTCGCCGAGCAGCAGCATCGGATTGACGTAGACGCCGTCGAGCCGCACCCCGAAGTGCACGCAGCCGTCGGCGCAGTGTCCGCCGACGCCGACCGTCCCGATCGGTGCCCCGCGGGTCACGCGGCCACCGACGTCGACCGAACCCACCACCGGCTCGATGCTCGAGACGTGTCCGTCGTCGTGCCGGATCACGACGAGTGGGCGGTCGACCACCGTCCCGCTGAACGTGACGACGCCGGCTGCCGCCGCGGCGACCGGCTGACCGGGCGATGCCGCGATGTCGATACCCCGGTGGCCGGCGCTGTACGGGTCGGGTGGCGCGACGAACGGCTCGGTGACGACGTGCGGGGGAGCGATCGGCCAGCTCCAGGCCGGCGCCGCCCCAGACGTGCTCACGGGTGCGAGGAGCACCAGGCAGGAGATGAGGAACCAACTGGCGATCGAGGTCATCATGATCCGAGCCTGACGGGCTCGGGAGAGCGAGGGCCGGTGGGCACCTCGGAGCGGGGAGACGGACGTGGTCGGACGGGCTGTGGAGCACCGTCATCACGGTGGCCTGATGCTATGCTGAACGGAGCACCTCGCTCGTCGGGGTGACTACGCGTGCCATTTCGGCCACCACTTCCAATCGGTCCTCGCTCTCCGGAGCGTGGCGGACGTGCGCCGGGCACCAGGGACGAGGCCATCCGGTCTGTCAGACAACCGAGGCACTCCCACCCGTCCGCGTCAGCGGCGCGGTGGCGAGCGCAGAACAGGAGAACGGCTCATGGCCGTCGTAACCATCCGCCAGCTGCTCGACAGCGGCGTGCACTTCGGGCACCAGACCCGCCGTTGGAACCCGAAGATGAAGCGCTTCATCTTCACCGAGCGTTCCGGCATCTACATCATCGACCTGCAGCAGTCGCTCGGCTACATCGACCAGGCCTTCGACTTCGTCAAGGAGACGGTCGCCCACGGCGGCACCATCCTCTTCGTCGGCACGAAGAAGCAGGCGCAGGAAGTCATCGCCGAGCAGGCCACGCGCGTCGGCCAGCCCTACGTCAACCAGCGTTGGCTCGGTGGCCTCCTCACCAACTTCCAGACGGTGTCGAAGCGACTCGCCCGCATGAAGGAGCTCGAGGAGCTCGACTTCGAAGACGCCTCCAAGAGCGGCTTCACCAAGAAGGAACTCCTCATCAAGAAGCGCGAGCTGGACAAGCTCCACAAGTCGCTCGGTGGTATCCGCAACCTCTCGAAGACGCCGTCGGCGCTCTGGGTCGTCGACACCAAGAAGGAGCACCTCGCGATCGACGAGGCGCGCAAGCTCGGCATCCCGGTCATCGGCATCCTCGACACCAACTGCGACCCCGACGAGGTCACCTACCCGATCCCGGGTAACGACGACGCGATCCGTTCCGTCGGCCTGCTGACGCGCATCATCGCCGACGCCGCCGCCGAGGGTCTCATCCAGCGCCACCAGAAGCCGACCGAGGGCGACGCCCCGGCCGAGCCGCTCGCCGAGTGGGAGCAGGAGCTGCTCCAGGGCGGCGAGCAGGGTTCCGCCGAGACCGAGAAGGTCGCCGATGAGGCGATCGCCGCAACCGACGCCGTCGAGGCAGCTCCGGCTGTCGAAGACGTCGAGGTCGCTGCAACCGAGTCCGCCGCCGACGCCGAGGGCGCAGCTGCCGCCGTCGTCGCCGACGAGAAGTAATCAAGGAGGACACCAGCAATGGCCAACTTTTCTCTCGCTGACCTGAAGGTGCTGCGCGAGCAGCTCGGCACCGGCATGGTCGACACCAAGAACGCACTCGTCGAAGCCGATGGCGACGTCGAGAAGGCGACCGAGATCCTGCGTCTCAAGGGTGCGAAGGGCAACGCGAAGCGTGCCGACCGCTCCACGAGCGAGGGCCTCGTCGCCGCGAAGGAGAACGGCGACACCGCCACGCTCATCGAGCTCGCCTGCGAGACCGACTTCGTCGCGAAGGGCGAGAAGTTCCTCGCTCTGGCCGACCTCGTCCTCGACGCAGTCGTCGCCGCCGGCGCGACCACCGTCGAAGAGGGGAACGCGGCTCCGGCCGACGGCAAGACCGTCGCCGAGGTCATCGCGGACTCCGCTGCGATCATCGGTGAGAAGTTCGAGCTCCGCCGCCTCGCGGTGGTGCACGGTGAGCACTTCGCCGTCTACCTCCACAAGACCAACAAGGACCTGCCCGCGCAGGTCGGCGTGGTCGTCGGCTACACGGGCGACGACGCGGAGACGGCTCGCAGCATCGCGCAGCACATCTCGTTCGCCAACCCGTCCTACCTCAGCCGCGACGACGTCCCGGCCGACGAGGTCGAGAAGGAGCGCGAGATCGTCACCGAGATCTCGAAGAACGAGGGCAAGCCCGAGGCCGCACTGCCGAAGATCGTCGAGGGCCGCGTGACCTCGTACTTCAAGCAGGTCGCGCTCCTCGAGCAGGACTACGCCAAGGACAACAAGCTGTCCGTGCAGAAGGTGCTCGCTGACGCGGGCCTCACCGTGACCGGGTTCGCCCGCTTCAAGGTCGGCGCGTAGCAGTTGTGACGGGGTCCGGATCGCCAGTGGCGATCCGGACCCCTTTGCGTGCGCGGGCACACCCGGGCACGTGGGATCGGTGACGATCCAGCCAGCGAGTCGACGGCTGTCGCGGACAGCGGGCGGCTCCTGACGCTAAGTTGTGTGAGGGACGAGGAAGGACAGGCGGATGCCGGAGAAGAAGCGCAGGGTACTGCTCAAGCTGTCAGGTGAGGCGTTCGGAGGCGGCCAGTTGGGCGTCAACCCCGACGTGGTCGGGTCGATCGCCCGCGAGATCGCTGAAGCGACCGCCGAGGTCGAGGTCGCAGTGGTCGTCGGAGGCGGCAACTTCTTCCGCGGAGCCGAGCTCAGCCAGCGCGGCATGGACCGCGGCCGAGCCGACTACATGGGCATGCTCGGAACGGTCATGAACGCCCTGGCGCTCCAGGACTTCCTGGAACAGGCCGGCGCCGCCACGCGCGTGCAGTCGGCCATCGCCATGACGCAGGTCGCCGAGCCCTACATCCCGCTCCGTGCCGAGCGACACCTCGAGAAGGGTCGCGTCGTCATCTTCGGAGCGGGTGCCGGACTCCCGTACTTCTCGACCGACACCGTCTCGGCACAGCGCGCGCTCGAGATCGGAGCCGTCGAAGTCCTCGTCGCCAAGAACGGCGTCGACGGCGTCTACACCGCCGACCCCCGCGTCGACCCGACGGCGACGAAGATCGACACCATCTCCTACCAGGAGGCGCTCCAGCGCGGCCTCAAGGTCGTCGACTCGACGGCCTTCAGCCTCTGCATGGACAACGGCATGCCGATGCGTGTCTTCGGCATGGAGCCGGCCGGCAACGTCACGGCGGCCATCCGCGGTGCCGCGATCGGCACCCTCGTCACCTCCGCCTAGGCGGCAGGGCGGCCGGGCCGAGGCCCGCCGCCCGACTAGACTGAACCCAGTAATGCAATCAAAGGAGTGCTCGTGATCGCGGATGTCCTCTCGGATGTTGGTACCCGGATGTCGAAGGCCGTCGAGGCCGCGAAGGATGACTTCGCCACGGTGCGTACGGGTCGCGCCAACCCCCAGCTGTTCCAGAAGGTCCTGGTGAGCTACTACGGCACGCCGACGCCGCTGGCGCAACTCGCCTCCCTGCAGAACCAGGAAGCTCGCACGATCGTCGTGACGCCCTACGACAAGTCCGCACTGCGCGACATCGAGCAGGCGATCCGCGACATCCCGAACCTCGGCGCCAACCCGACGAACGACGGCACCGTCATCCGGGTCACCATGCCCGAACTGACCGCCGAGCGTCGCAAGGAATACGTCAAGATCGTCCGCGGCAAGGGTGAAGACGCGAAGGTGTCCATCCGCAACATCCGTCGCAAGGGCAAGGACGACCTCGAGGCGCTCAAGAGCGAGGTCGGCGATGACGACGTCGCACGCGGCGAGAAGGAGCTCGAGGCCGTCACGAAGTCGCACATCGACGCCGTCGACGCCGCGCTGAAGGCCAAGGAGACCGAGCTGCTCTCCATCTGAGCCGCTGTCCCACCGCTGATTCCGTTCGCCGACCGGTCCCTCGACCGACGGCAGGCCCGCTGGAGGTACCTGTGGAAGACGATGTCGCTCCCGGGCGATCGAGCGATCCGTCGAAGCCCGAACCCGGCCGGTCCGGCAAGTCGGGTTCGCAGGAATTGCGTTCCCAGCTGAAGGACCGCCGCGCGAAGTTCGAGCGGCAGGTCGACGCCAAACGTGCCGACATCGAACGGCAGGTCCAGGCGACGAAGGCGCAGTTCGACGCGACGAACGAACGCATCGAGGCGCGCGTCGGCCGCAATCTCGTGAACGCCATCCTCATCGGGGTGGCCGCTGGCGGCATCATGCTCGTGAGTCTGATCATCTTCAAGGTGATCTTCGTCGTCCTGGCCTCGGCCGTGGTGGCCTTCGCCACGCTGGAGCTGCGGAAGGCCCTCGAGCAGACCGGGCGCCGGGTGCCGGCGATCCCGACCGTCATCTCGGCCGTCGCGATGCAGCCGGCGGCGTTCTTCCTCCACGACGTCTGGCGCTGGTCCGTCGTCCTGCTCGGCATCCTGCTGGTCATCGTCTGGCGCGTGGCCGAGCAGGCCATCGCTTCGAAGCGGACCGACCTTCCCACGCTCGTCCGCGACCTCGCGTCCGGGACGTTCATCCAGGTCTACGTCCCCTTCCTCGCCTCCTTCGCCGTGTTCCTGGTCGCCCAGCCCGAGGGCGAATGGTGGACGCTGGCGTTCCTGATCCTCGTCATCTGCGTCGACGTCGGCGCTTATGTGAGCGGCCTGTCGTTCGGCAAGCACAAGATGGCGCCGGTGATCAGCCCGAACAAGACCTGGGAGGGCTTCGCCGGGGCGGGGGTCGTCTCGGTCGTGGCCGGCGTGCTGCTCGCGATCCTCATGCTCGGTGTGCCGTGGTGGGTCGGCGTCCTGCTCGGTCTGCTGCTCCTCGGCAGTGCCACGGTCGGCGACCTCGCGGAGTCGCTCATCAAGCGCGACATCGGCGTGAAGGACATGAGCTCGTGGCTTCCCGGGCACGGGGGATTCCTCGACCGCCTGGACTCGATCCTGCCGTCGGCGGTCGTCGCCTACGTGGTCTACCTCCTGTTCGGCGGACTCGCGGTCTGAGTCCCGGCTCGGTCCGATTTCGCCCGATCAGCCCCTCATGGGGGAGAATGGTCCGGTGAGCACGATCTTCCCCACCGCAAAACGTTCGAAGCGTGGCTACGATCCGGCCGAGGTCGACGAGTTCCTCGACCGCGCTCGCGCCGCCTACGGGCAGGACACCGACGCCGACGCCGATGCGATCCTGAGCGCGGAGGACATCCGGCACGTGGCGTTCCGGCTCGTCCGGGGTGGCTACAGCACCGAGCACGTCGACGCGGCGCTCGAGCGACTCGAGGACGCCTTCTCGCTCCGCGAGCGGGAGCGGTCGGTCGAGGAGCGCGGCGCCAAGGAGTGGCTGCGCGACGCCCGCGGCACCGCGCAGGTTATCCTCAACCGGCTGACGAGGCCGGAGGGCCAGCGGTTCCAGCGGGTGAGCCTGCTCGCCCGCGGCTACAGCCGGAAGGACGTGGACGCCCTCGCGGATCGCCTCGTCGCCTACTTCCACGACGGCACACCGCTCAACGTCGACCGCGTCCGCACGGCCGTGTTCCGCAACGAATGGGCCGGTTACCGCGAGTCCCAGGTCGACGCACTGCTCGACAGCGTCGTGGACGTCATGCTGGCGGTTCGCTGAGCGTCGGCCGACCAGGTGGCCTGATCAGGCATTCTCGGCTACCATCGATGCATCGTGCCTCAAGACTCAACTGACGTGACCCCGTGGAAACCATCAGCCCAGCCGAACACCGGTAAGGCGGTTCAGCCCTACCGTCGGCCGCGCTCTCGCGGCAAGAAGGTCCTCGGGATCTTCGCGGCGACGGCTGCGTTCGGCTTCGTCGCCGTGACGATGGTCGACCCGACCTCGAGCGTCGTGGCGTCCTCCTATGCGGAGAAGCAGGCGCAGTTCGGTGGCAACGCCGCGCAGTCGGTCGTCGCAAGCTCGAACTACCAGTACACCTTCGCCCGCGACAGCTACGAGGTCGTCGCTCCGCCCCCGCCGCCTCCCGTGGCGACTCCGGCCGCGACCGGCGGCGGTTCCTCGTCCACGGGCAGCGCTCCCGCGGCAGGTACGCCCGACCCGGGTACGGCTCAGGCCATCGCCTACGACATGGTCATGGCCAACGGCTGGGGCGAGGGCGAGTACAGCTGCCTCGTCTCCCTCTGGAACCGCGAGTCGGGTTGGAACGTGTACGCCTACAACGCCAGCTCCGGCGCTACGGGTATCCCGCAGGCGCTCCCGGGCTCAAAGATGGCCTCGGCCGGAGCCGACTGGGCGACCAACCCCGCGACGCAGATCACCTGGGGTCTCGGATACATCACGAGTCGGTACAGCACGCCGTGTGGCGCGTGGGCCCACTCGGAGTCCAACGGCTGGTACTGACCGGAACCGCCTCCCGACACGGTCGTGGAGGCTGAGCCTAGACTTGACCCATGCCCCGACACCACCGCCATCGGCCACGGCCCGGCGACGACGAGGGTAACGGTCTCGAACGGCTGATGGCGGGGTGGAAACGCACCGAGGACCATCGAGACGGATCCTGGTTCGTCCAGCCCGTCAGCGGTTCCAGTGCGCAGAAGACCTATGTGTGTCCGGGATGCGGACAGTCCATACCGCCCGGCACCGCCCATGTGGTGACGTGGCGCGCTGACGGGGTCCTGGGCGACCAGGCCGACATCGCTGCCCGGCGGCACTGGCACTCGCACTGCTGGCGGATCCGGTGAACACACGCACGCCGCGAAACGACCCGACCACACTGCCCCGGAGGACTGACTCATGACCGACACCATCGAGATCCGTGGTGGCGCCGAGCTCCCCGCCGTCCGCGAGGAGATCGAGCTGCACACGGCCGACGGCCTGACCCTGGTCGGCGAGCTCGCGGTGCCGGCCGACGGCGAGATCGTCGCGACCCTGGTGACGCTCCACCCGCTGCCGACCGCCGGCGGGTTCATGGACTCCCATGTGCTCCGGAAGGCCGCGGCGCGCTTGCCTGCGCTCGCGGGGATCGCCGTGCTCCGCTTCAACACCCGCGGCACCTCGTCTCCTCGAGGGACGAGCGACGGCGCGTTCGACGGCGGCATCGGCGAGCGGGCCGATGTCGAGGCCGCGCTGGCGTTCGTGGTCGAGCGCGGGCTTCCGCATCCGTGGATCGTCGGGTGGTCGTTCGGGACCGAGCTGGCCTTGAAGTACGGTCGCGACCCGGCCGTCGACGGCGTGATCCTCCTTTCTCCGCCGCTGCACCGCACGACGGAGGACGAGCTCCGGGCCTGGGCCGGCGACGATCGGCCGATGGTCGTCCTCGTGCCTGAGTTCGACGACTACCTCCGACCCGCGGAAGCGGCGGAACGGTTCGGCGTCCTCCCCGGGGCCACCCTCGTCCCGGTGGACGGTGCCAAGCACCTGTGGGTGGGGGAGAGCCAGACCCGACGCGTGCTCACCGAGATCGTCGCTGCAGTGCGTCCCGAGGCGCTGCCGCTCCCGACGCACTGGCCGGCCCCCGGCCTCTCAGCGGCCGTCTAGCCGCCTCCCAGTCATTTCCGATAGCCTGAACCACCTGCGTCTCCTGCCGGCCCGACCCGCCGGATCCCGTCGGACGCAGGATCACCCGCGTCGCTCCGACGCCAGAGGAGAGTAATCCGTGCGTTTCGTTCTCGCCATCGCCGCGTTCGTCGTGGCAGCCGTCATGATCGTGACGGGAATCGCGCAACGGACCGTGTTCCTCTCGCCCGGCACCTTCAGCCTGTCCACGACGGTCGACAGCGGTGATCGGTTCATCGTCATCCCCGGGAGCGTGCTGCAGTCGCAGCCGGGAGCACAGTCCATCGTGGCGGGCGCGGGCGGCGACACCCAGGTGTTCATGAGCTACGGGCGCTCCGACGACATCACGGCCTGGCTCGGCGACGAGCCCTACAGCCGCGTCGGCGTCAACAGTGCCGGCACCGCCCTGACGACCACCACCGTCACCGCCGAGGCGGACGCGACCGACGACGGGGCGACCCCGAGTCCGGAGCCGTCGGCGACGCCGGCCCCCGAAGCCACCGACGACACCACCACCTCTGAGAAGGGCCCGGACCCGCGCGGATCCGACCTCTGGCTCGGCGAGTACGACGAGGCGGGCGCGGTCATCGCGACGATGAACCTGCCGAAGGACATCGACGTGCTCATCGCGACCGACGGTACGGCCGCCGCTCCGGATTCCCTCCGCCTCTCCTGGCCACTCGACAACGCCACCCCATGGGCCGGCCCGCTGATCGCCGGTGGCATCCTCGTGCTCCTCGCCGGCATCGTGCTCTACCTCTCGGGGATCCAGCGCATGCGTCGCTCGCGAGGCCCGCGTCGCAAGGGTCCGGGACAAGGACAGAAGGGCATCACCAAGATGTCGAGACAACCGAAGCCGCGCCGCCCTCGTGAACTCGGAGCCGGCAAGACGAAGCGCTCCCCGCTCCGCCGCTCCCTCGTCGTGGGCGTGCCGCTCGTCCTCATCGGCACGCTCGGCCTGAGCGGTTGCTCCCAGGACTACTGGCCGACCATCGGAGCGCCGTCACCGACGCCCACCGTCACCGCGACGGACCTGCCGGCCGACAGCCAGGACCAGGACTTCGCGGCGCCCGTCGTCACCGTGCCACAGGTCGAACGGATCGTGTCGCGGATCTCGACGGCGGCGTCCGAGGCCGATGCTGCGCTCGACGGCACCGCTGCGGCCGTCCGGTTCTCCGGGCCGGCACTCGAGGAGCGCACCGCGAACTACGCCCTCCGCTCGAAGGTGGCCGACGCCGCCGGAGCGACCCCCATCCCCGCCTCGCCCGTCACGCTCACCCTGCCTCAGGCGACGGACGCCTGGCCACGGACGGTCATGACCGCGATCCAGGACAAGGCCGACGAGACGGTGTCGCCGACGGTCCTCGTGATGACCCAGCAGGACCCGCGGTCGAACTACCAGGTCGTCTACGCGGAGAAGCTCCTCGAGGGCGCCCGACTCGAGAACGTCGCGCCCGCGACCATCGGTGCCGCGAGCGTCCCGCCGGACTCGAAGCTGCTCGTCATGCCGCCGGAGGAGATCGCCGCGGCCTACGCCGACATCATCACGAACGGCGACGCGAGCACCTTCGCCGGCTTGTTCAACGCCGATGGCGACGTCTTCCGCACGCAGGTCGCCGCGGACCGCGCGACGAAGGCCGCCAACCTGCCGACGACGGCGAGCATCGCCTTCTCGGCGGCCGCCGGTACCGGCCCGAACGTCGCGCTGGCGACCAACGACTCCGGCGCGATCGTCGCCGTCAACGTGCAGGAGGGCGAGGTGGTCTCCGTCGTCACAGCCGGTGCTACCGTGAAACCTTCGGGTGCGGTCGCCGCGCTCTCCGGGATCACCGAGAGCGCGAAGGGGACGCAGGCCACCTACGGCGACCAGCTCCTGTTCTACGTGCCAGCCGTCAACTCCGGAGAGAAGATCACCTTGCTCGGATTCACCCAGACCCTCATCGCCGCATCGGAGCTCCCGTGAGTGCCGCGGAGCCGAGCGCGGCACACCTGCGCGGCGCCGTCGACCTCTCCGGCCTCGCGCGTCGCCACCAGACGCCGCCCGCCGGCGC
>NZ_JACYTW010000034.1:0-42093 GCF_014841395.1 Plantibacter sp. CFBP 13570
GGGGCGACGGGTGCGGTCGGCGGCGTCGGCAGCGTGGTGGCGTCGAGTGCGGCGGCCAGCTCGGCGGGTGTCAGGGGAAGGTCCGGCAACGCGACACCGGCCGACCGCAGACGCAGCGCGGCGAGCGTCGCGACGGGGAGCCAGACGCCCATCGCGAGCAGTTCGTCGAGGTGACCGAGCAGGACGTCGCGGGTCGGGCCGTCGAAGGCGAGTCGCCCGTCGCGATCGAGGACGACGACCCGGTCGACGAGGTCGATGGCGGCGTCGAGGTTGTGCTCGACGAGCAGGATCGCGTGCCGCTTCCCGGTGCCGTCCGGTCCGGAGACGAGTGAACGGAGCGCTGCGTAGACCTCCTCGATCCCGGCCGGATCGAGGTTCGCCGTCGGCTCGTCGAGAACGAGGAGGTCGCTCCCCATGGCCAGGGCACAGGCGATCGCGAGTCGCTGTCGGCCGCCGCCCGAGAGTCGGTCGGGGTTCTCGGTCCGGCGCTCCCAGAGCCCGACCTGCCGAAGTGCCCGTTCAGCGCGGGACAGCACCTCCTCGACAGGGAGCAGGAGGTTCTCCGGGCCGAAGCACACCTCGTCGAGGACCGTTCCGGTGACGATCTGCGCGTCGGGGTCCTGGAACACCATCGCCACGTGCTCGCTCAGCTGCGCGACCGTCGAGGTGGACGTGTCGAGCCCGCCGGTGACCACAGCACCCTCGAACTCGGCCGGGACGGCGTGGGGGACGAGGCCGTTGAGGGCCAGCGCGAGCGTCGACTTCCCCGAGCCGCTCGGCCCGAGCAGGAGCACCACCTCACCGGGTGCGACCTCGAACGACACGTCGTCCGGGGTCCACTCCTCGCGCTCGTCATGACGGATGCGCACCCGCCGGACCACGGTGGCGGGGTGCGTCGGCGGTACGGGGTCCACTCAGGCCCGCGTGCCGGCCGAGCCGCGGTCGCGCTGCAGGGGTTTCGCGATGGACCGACCCACACCGGCTCTCGCGAGCGCCGCTGCGACCGCCCGCCCGAGCGCGGTGAAGGCGATCGGGCTGAGCACGAAGAGTGCGATGTAGACCGTCTGGGCGAGGGGCGCGAAGTGCTCGATCCCGAGGACGACGAGCACGGAGCCGCCGAAGACGAGTCCGGCGATGCCGGCTGCCAGGTAGAAGACCCATGCCCTCCAGACGCGGTAACGCGACACGGCGAAGGGGATCTCCTGCAGGAGCCCGATCGCGAGACCGGTGCCGAAGTAGCGGAAGAACCACTGCGGGCTGAACGCCGCGGAGACGAGGCCGGCGGTGAGCCCGGTCATGAGGGCCACACCACCACGTCGGAGGAGCGCCTGCGAGACGACGCCCGGCAGGAAGTACACGCCGATGATGAGGCCGTAGAGCACGGGGGCGGTCGCGGAGATCGTGCCGCCGACGTACCCGGAGACGACGAAGACGAGGCCGCCGCCGACGCCGATGGCGGCGCAGGTCAGCAGCAGTCGCGTACTCAGACGTTGCATGAGCCCACCTTCACGAGCAGCCGATCTCCTGAGGACAGCCTATCCTTTATCAGCCCGTCGAGACGCCGACGGACACCGCTCGGAACGGGGTCCGGAGCGCCCGATCCCGGCGGTCAGATCGAGCGTCGGCGCGGGGTCAGACGGACGCTCGGCAACGGCGGCGCCGGGATGCGGTCCGTACCGTGGCCGGCGACCGAACCGAAGCGCGGCGACCCCGCCTCCCAGTCCTCCCGGGCGGACTCGATGTCCTCGTGAGTGCGACCGACGAAGTTCCACCACATGACCAGCTCCTCCGGGAACGGCGTCCCTCCGAGGAGTACGAAACGGGCACCGGTCGCGCTCCGGAGCTCGAGTCGATCGCACCCGGGCGCCAGGTAGAGCAACGGGCCGGAGCCGAGTTCGACGCCGCCGACCTCGAGCGCCCCGTCGAGCACCAGCACGCCGTGCTCGAAGGACGGATCCACCGGCACCTCGACGACGGTGTCGGCCTCGAGCGTCACGTCGGCACCGAGCAGGGGCGAGTGGACGGTCGCGGTCGACGTCACGCCGCCCAGCGTGCCGACGAGGACGGTCGCCTCCAAGCCTGGAGCGCGGTGGACGGGCAGGTCCGTGTGCTGCTCGAACGCCGCCGACACCGAGGCGGCGGTCTCCGGGAGCGCCACCCACAGCTGGAGGCCGTGCATCGCGGCCGCCTCCTCGCCCACCGAGAACTCGGAGTGCGACACGCCTCGACCGCTCGTCATGAGGTTGAGCTCGCCCGGACGGACGACCACGTCGCTGCCCACGCTGTCGCGGTGGCGGATGTCGCCGACCAGCGGCCACGTCACGGTCTGCAGGCCGGTGTGCGGATGCGGCAGCACGCGCATCAGCGAGCGGTCCTCGTCGAAGCGGTCGAGGAAGCACCAGGCGCCGATCATCGGCAGCTCGCGCTGCGGGAGGGTGCGATGGACGCTCAGGCCGCGGACGCCGCCGAGGGGGACCTCGCGGGCCTCGAGGAGCCTCGTCCCGGATCCATCAGGTGCGTGGCAGACGCTGGGGACCGGGTCGGCGTCGAGTCTCGTCATGAGCGCCTCCTTATCACGGACAACGCTACTCCCGCTCGGCCTGACCTCGGCCCGCACCGACGTGGTTGACTGGGCGCGGGGCCCGTCCGGCTCCGCCGCTGCCGAGATTGGGGATCCCATGGGCCTGTTCGACAAGCATGAGGACGCACCGGAGCCGCTCGCCCGCGGCCTCTGGCACGACCGCATCGGCACGTTCGCGACCCGGAGCATCCAGACGCTCGCCATCGTCGCGGTCGCCGCGCTGATCGTCTTCGCGCTGACCCAGCTCTCGCTCGTGATGATCCCCGTCGTCATCGCGCTCATCCTCGCATCGGCGATCTACCCGCTCATGCGGTGGATGCGGTCGAAGGGGCTCCCGTCGATCCTCGCCACCTGGATCGCCCTCGTCTCGATCCTGGTCGTCCTCGGCGGCATCGGGTGGCTCATCGTCTGGGCCGTCCGCAGCCAGTGGGACGACCTCGTCGACTCCGCCTCGAAGGGCTTCGGCCAGCTGCAGGACTGGCTCGGCACCCTGCCGTTCGACATCGACGAGAAGCAGATCGAGGACGCCAAGCAGACCGCGGTCGACTTCCTCACCTCGAGCCAGTTCGGCAGCGGGGCGCTCGCCGGCGTCTCCGCGACGGCGAGCTTCCTCACCGGCCTGGTGCTCATGGTCGTCGTCCTGTTCTTCTTCCTCAAGGACGGGCCGCGGCTCTGGGAGTTCCTGCTCCGCCCCTTCACCGGAACCGCGTACGACCGTGCCAAGCGCATCGGCGGCAAGACGGTGGACACCCTCGGCGGGTACGTGCGCGGCACCGCCACGATCGCGGCCGTCGACGCGATCGGCATCGGCATCGGCCTCGCGATCATCGGGGTCCCGCTCGCCCTGCCGCTCAGCGTCATCGTGTTCCTGACCGCCTTCATCCCGATCGTCGGTGCGACCGCCGCGGGCATCCTGGCGGCGCTCGTCGCCCTCGTCGCCAACGGTCCGGTCGCCGCCCTGATCGTCGTCGGCATCGTCGTGCTCGTGAACCAGCTCGAGGGCAACTTCCTCCAGCCCGTCGTCATGGCACGCTCGCTCAAGCTGCACGCCCTCGTCGTCCTCCTCGCCCTGACCGCCGGCACCATCCTCGGCGGCATCGTCGGCGCGGTCCTCGCCGTCCCGATCGCCGCGGTCGCGTGGGGCATCATCGGCGTCTGGAACGGTCCGGACCAGCCGGCCGAGCCCATGCGGCAGAAGCGACCCGAGTCCGTCTGAGCGAGGCCGTCCGGGTCGTGGGTCCGCCCGCCGGATAGCATGTGATCGTGGACCCCCACGATCTCCTCGGCCTCGTCTTCGAGGTCTTCACCTGGATCGGCTTCGGCAGCGCCGTCGTCGTGCTGCTCGTCATGCTCATCGCGCGGGCGGCGGACGGCAGCTGGGTGGAGACGCACGGGGTCATCGTGGACCTGCCGGACGACGCGGGCGGCGGGGACGTCGATCGAGGTCCGGGGCGCGAGGTCCGCTGGATGACCGAGGCGGCCGAGCTGTACTCACGACCCGTCACGGATGCGGAGTTCGACGCCCTCCGCGACCCCGAGGAGCCGAACGTCTTCTACGCCCGCCGGGAACCGTCGCGCGCACGCTTCCGCCGGACGGCCGATCATACGAGGGCGCTCCGGCTGCTCTTCGGCGTGACCTTCGGCATCGGCGTCGTCTGCTCCATCGCCTCGATCGTCCTGCTGTTCGTCGCCGACACCGGGGCCTGACCACCTGGTCCTCCTTCCGGTCACTGAGCCTGTCGAAGTGCCCTCCGAGTGAATCTGCTTCCGGTTCCTGAGCACCCCCTCCCCGGTCCCTGAGCCTGTCGAAGGGCCATCCTCCCGGTCATTGAGCCTGTCGAAATGCCCCCGAGTGACCCCTGGTCCGGGCTCCGATCGTCCTGGCCACCCCCTCCCCGGTCCCTGAGCCTGTCGAAGGGCGACGCTCGGGTAGGCTGTCAGCACGAGCGTCGACACCTGGTCCGCTCGCTCTCCCGGAGGCATCGCATGACGGAACGGTGGGCCCGTGTCGCCCGCGGCACCGCCGCAGCCGCGTTCGCCACCTTCGCCGCCGCCCTCTCGCACACCATCGGCGGGGCCGCCGCACCGTCCGCGTTCGTGCTCCTGGTCGGTGGCACCTTCGCCGTCCTGGTCTGCGTCCTCCTCGCCGGCCGCCGCATCACCGCACTCGGGGTCATTGCCTCCGTGCTCGTGAGCCAGCTCGGCTACCACGCGCTCTTCACCCTCGTCCCGAGCACCGTCAGTGCCACGGTCGCATCCGGCGGTACGACCGGCCCCGCCGACTGGCACCGGCACGGGGTCGTCGAACTCGCGACCGGCGGCGTCACCGCGGCGCACACCCACGGCGACACCACGATGTGGGCGGCGCACCTTGTCGCGGCCGTCGCGACCATCGCAGCCATCCTGTTCGCGGAACGCGCGACACTCGCCGCGCTCGCCGCGCTGACCGTCCGGATCCTCGCCCGCCGTGCCGCACCGACGCACCTCGTCCCCGCGCCCCGTCGGGTGCGCTGGGTCCGCGTCAACCGTCGTCCCCGCAACCTCGGGGTGGTCCTGCTCCACCTGCGACACCGCGGTCCGCCGGCGCTCGCCGCCGCCTGACCGACGCACCACCCTCCGACCGGGACGGGTGCCGTGCGTTGCCGGTCGGCCCCGACGCAGCAGCACCCTTCGGCGCGCCATCCGGCGTGACCATCCCCTTTCCGCACGCTCGACGCCGTGCGGAGCAGTCGACAGGACGATCATGAACGCAACCACCCCCCGCCCCACCTTCCGCAAGCCCGCCGTGCTCGGTGCCATCGCCATCGGCGCCGGAGCGCTCCTCGCGGTCGGCGCACCGCTCGCCGCCAGCGCCCACGTCAGCGTCACGCCGACCTCCACCGCCGCCGGCTCCTACACGGTGCTGAGCTTCGCCGTCGGTCACGGCTGCGACGGCTCGCCCACGACGAGCCTCTCCTTCGAGATCCCGGAGGACATCAACGCCGTGACGCCGACGGTCAACCCGAACTGGACCATCGACAAGCAGATGGCCCCGCTCGCGAAGCCCATCACCGACAGTCACGGTGAGCAGCTCGCCGAGCGCGTCGGCACGGTCGTCTACACGGCCAAGACGCCCCTCGCCGACGGCTACCGCGACACCGTCTCCTTCCAGGTCCAGCTGCCGGCCGACGCCGAGGGCAAGACCCTCGTCTTCCCGGTGACGCAGACGTGCGAGGTCGGCCAGACCGACTGGACCGACGTCGCGAAGGACGGTCAGACCGAGGACGACCTCGAGTCGCCGGCGCCCGTCGTCGTCGTGACCGCTGCCGAGGCCGGCGACCACCACGGTGGCGCTGCCATGGACGACGACGGTGACGGCGACCACACCGAGGCCGCCGCCTCGACCGACGCCGGCACCACCGACGTGCTGGGCCGCGTGCTCGGCATCGCCGGTCTCGTCGTCGGTGCCGCCGGCATCGTGATCGCTGCCTCCGCACGCCGCGCAGCGTCCGACGCGAAGCGCCAGGCCTGATGACGGTCTCCCGTCGTCGCCGTCTCGTCGGCACCGCTGCGACCGCGTTCCTCGCGGTCGCAGCGGTGCTCGCCGTGGCCCAGCCGGCCTCAGCGCACAACAGCATCATCTCGACGACGCCGGCCGAGGGTTCGACGATCACGGAGCAGCCGGAGCAGCTCGTCATCACGACGAACGACAACCTGCTCGACCTCGGGGAAGCCGGCCAGTCCAACCAGATCCAGGTGACCGGTCCCGGCGACGAGCGGCTCTACTACGGCACCGCGTGCGCAGCGGTGAACGGACCTGCGCTCGTCATGCCGTTGCAGCTCGGGCAAGCCGGCGAGTACACCGTCGTCTGGCAGCTCGTCTCGACCGACGGCCACCCGCTGTCGGGCAGCTACACCTTCGAGTGGGCGCCGGCCGAGGGCCAGGAACTCGCCGCGGGGAGTGCGAAGCCCGCGTGCGCGACGAGCGGTGCTTCCACCGTCGAGCCCTCGTCGGAGGCGGGCGGTGTCGAGCCGGAGTCGTCCTCTGGCGGGCTCAGTGGCGATGTGTGGTGGATCGTCGGCGCGATCGGCGTCGTCCTGATCGCCGGCATCGGCGTGCTGCTCGTGACCCGGCGGAAGCCGGAGCCCATCTCGGACGACCAGGGCACGGACACCCCCGCGCCCTGAGCCGCTCCCGTTCCGGTCCCTGAGCGACACCCTGTCCGGTCCTGGGCCGGCACCCCGTGCGTTCCCTGAGCGCCACCCCGTTCGGTCCCTGAGCGGCACCCCGTTCGGTCCCTGAGCTTGTCGAAGGGCGGTCCGGTCGATGGTGTCCTCGGATGGCGAGGTGCTTCGTGGGCACTTCGACAGGCTCAGTGACCGGGTGAGGTGACATGCCTCGGTCCCTGAGCTTGTCGAAGGGCGGTCCGGGCGATGGTGCTGTCGGCTGGCGGGGCATCTCGTGGGCACTTCGACAGGCTCAGTGACCGGGTGAGGTGCCATGCCTCGGTCCCTGAGCTTGTCGAAGGGCGGTCCGGTCGATGGTGTCCTCGGATGGCGAGGTGCTTCGTGGGCACGTCGACAGGCTCAGTGACCGGGGGAGGTGACACGCTTCGGTCCCTGAGCTTGTCGAAGGGCGGTCCGGTCGATGGTGTCCTCGGATGGCGAGGTGCTTCGGGGGCACTTCGACAGGCTCAGTGACCGGGGGAGGATCGGGCGAGCGGGTTCCGGTCCCGACACAACGGAACAGCCCCGCCATCCTCGAGAGGATGACGGGGCTGTTCGGTTGTTACCGGTGTAGCGTGCGGGTGAACCCGCGGTCGGCTACTTTGCCGGCGGCATCAGCACCGAGTCGATGAGGTACACGGTCGCGTTGGCGGTCTTGACGCCACCGCAGATGACCTTGGCACCGTTGACGGTGATGTTGTCACCCGAGCCCTCGACCTTGACGGTTCCACCCTCGACGGTGGTCTGCTCACCGTCGATGTCGGACGGAGCGATCTGGCCGGGGATCACGTGGTACGTGAGGATCGAGGTCAGCGTCGCAGCGCCCTCAGGCGTCTTGAGGCTGTCGATCGTCGCGGCGTCGATCTTCTTGAACGCGTCGTCGACCGGGGCGAAGACGGTGAACTCGGAGCCGTTCAGCGTGTCGACGAGGTTGACGTCGGGGTTCAGCTGGCCGGAGACCGCAGCGGTGAGCGTGGTCAGCAGCGGGTTGTTGGACGCGGCGACGGCGACGGGGTCGGCCGACATGCCGGCGACGGAGCCAGCACCGTCCGGGACGGCGTCAGCGTAGGCGGCGCAGCCCGAGCCGACGAGGTCCGCTGCGGGGTCGGCGGTCATGCTCGACTCGGAGGGAGCGGAGCTCGGCTCCATCGAGGAACCGCTGTCGGAGCTGGAGCCGCTGGAACAGGCTGCGAGGCCGAAGGTCGCGACGGCGGCGAGTGCGAGCACTGCCATGTGGTTTCGCTTGATGGTACGCATGTGATTCTCCTTTGATGAGGTTTGGACCGGTTGTCGAGTGCCTCTCAGAACCGGCCCTCGATGACACTTCGGAGCCCCCACGGGGGTGGTTTGGAAAAAGATCCGATCGCGTGTCGGACGGGGTCGCGCATTAAGAGGAGCGAAATTCTTCGGATCCGTTCCTGCGGAGGGGCACCGGGGTGTCAGCCGCTGCGGCTACGATCGACGGATGAGCTGGAGCACCGAACCCGACTGGATCCCGGACGACGCGGACGCTCCCGACGACTTCGACGCCCCACCGCCCGACGACGCGTACCTCGGCGGTGGTGTCGCGTGGGGGAGCGGAGCGGTCGCTTCCACTCCGCCCGCAGCGGCTCCGGTGGCTGCCCGTGCGGCCGGCCAGAAGTTCGCCACGGCGCAGGAGGCACTCCACACCGTCTTCGGGTACGACGCGTTCCGCGGCGAGCAGCAGCAGATCATCGAGCAGGTCGCCGGTGGCGGCGACGCGGTCGTCCTCATGCCGACGGGTGGGGGCAAGAGCCTCTGTTATCAGATCCCCGCCCTGCTCCGACCGGGCACCGGCATCGTCGTCTCCCCGCTCATCGCCCTCATGCAAGACCAGGTCGACGCACTCCTCGCCGTCGGCGTCCGCGCCGCGTTCCTCAACTCGACGCAGGATCCCGCTGAGCGTTCGCGGGTCGAACAGGCCTACCTCGCCGGCGAGCTCGACCTCCTCTACGTCGCGCCCGAGCGCCTGAGCTCCGAGGCGACCCGGCGGTTCCTCGGCCAGGGCACCATCGCCCTGCTCGCGATCGACGAGGCGCACTGTGTGTCGCAGTGGGGGCACGACTTCCGCCCCGACTACCTCATGCTCGGCGAGCTCGCCGAACGCTGGCCCGACGTCCCGCGCATCGCGCTCACCGCGACCGCCACCGATGCGACGCACCAGGAGATCACGCAGCGGCTCCACCTCGGTGAGGCGAAGCACTTCGTCTCGAGCTTCGACCGACCGAACATCCAGTACCGGATCGTCGGCAAGAACGAGGTCCGCAAGCAGCTCGTCGCGTTCGTGAAGGAACAGCCGGCCGGCACCGCCGGGATCGTCTACTGCCTCAGCCGCAAGACGGTGGAGCAGACGGCGCAGCTCCTGCGCGACAACGGGGTGGACGCCGTGGCGTACCACGCCGGACTCGACGCCTCCGTGCGAGCGGCTGCGCAGTCCCGCTTCCTCCGCGAGGACGGTGTCGTGGTCGTCGCGACCATCGCCTTCGGGATGGGCATCGACAAGCCCGACGTCCGGTTCGTCGCCCACGTCGACCTCCCGAAGAGCGTCGAGGGCTACTACCAGGAGACCGGCCGTGCGGGGCGCGACGGCGAGCCGTCGATCGCCTGGCTCGCCTACGGCCTGCAGGACGTCGTCCAGCAGCGGCGCATGATCGCGGAATCACCGGGCGACCTCGCGCACCAGCGCAACCTCAGCGCCCACCTCGACGCGATGCTGGCCCTCTGCGAGACCGTCGACTGCCGCCGGGTCAACCTGCTGCGCTACTTCGGTCAGCCCTCCACGCCGTGCGGCAACTGCGACACCTGCCTCGAACCACCGGTCACCTGGGACGGCACCGTGCCGGCGCAGAAACTCCTCTCGACGATCGTGCGCCTGAAGCGCGAGCGCAACCAGTCCTTCGGCGCGGGGCAGATCATCGACATCCTCCGCGGCAAGCGGACCGACCGCGTCGCCCAGCAGCGGCACGACGAACTCGCGACCTTCGGCATCGGCGAGGACCTCAGCGACCAGGAGTGGCGCGGCGTGGTCCGTCAGTTGCTCGCACGCGACCTCCTGGCCACCGTCGGCGAGTACGGCACGCTCGGCCTCACCGACGGGAGCGCCGAGGTGCTCGCAGGGAACCGACCGGTGGCCATGCGTCGCGAGCCGGAACGTGCCGCCCGCTCCTCGTCGAGGTCGTCCTCCCGCTCGTCGAGTGCGAACGCCGAGCTCGAGCCGGCCGCGGCCGAGCTGTTCCAGGCCCTGCGTGCCTGGCGGGCCGGGGTCGCGAAGGAGCAGGGCGTCCCCGCCTACATCGTCTTCGGCGACGCGACGCTGCGCGAGGTCGCGACGGCGAAGCCCGACTCGCTCGGTGCGCTCGACGGCATCAGCGGCATCGGTGCGAAGAAGCTCGACGCCTACGGGCAGTCGCTCATCGAGGTCGTCGCCGCCAACGCCTGACGCCGCTCCTGGGAGCGAGCTGCGACAGCTGTGGGGGAGGACCAAGTCGATCGACGACGATGGGGCGGGCCCTTGTCCACATCCCACAGGCGCTTTCACCCATCGTTATGACAGTCCTACCATTGTGGGAGGTTTTCATGGGTGAAAGGCAGGACACAGCGATGGTCGACACAGCGATCCGGACGAGCGTCAGCGGTACGACGGCAGCGACGGTCGAGGTGGCGCCGTCCGACGCGAGGATCGACGTCCCCGCGCTCGCGCACCAGCTGCTCGGCACCTGGCCGGAGGCCCGTCTCGCGTCGCGTGCGCTCGCCGCCAAGCCGGAGATGCAGCGGATCGAGGGCCAGTCGATGGACGACCACCGCGACCGCGTCTTCCACCAGCTGAAGCTCCTCGTCGAGAACGGCCAGGTGCTCAAGGCGTTCCCGAAGCGCCTCGGCGGCGCCGACGACCACGGCGGCAACATCGCCGGGTTCGAGGAGCTCGTCCTCGCTGACCCGTCCCTCCAGATCAAGTCCGGTGTCCAGTGGGGCCTCTTCGGTGCGGCGATCCTGCACCTCGGCACCGAGCCGCACCACGACGCGTTCCTGCCCGGCGCGATGAACCTCGACGTCCCCGGTGCATTCGCGATGACGGAGTCCGGTCACGGCTCCGACGTCGCCTCGATCGCGACGACCGCGACGTACGACCCGGAGACCCAGGAGTTCGTCATCGACACCCCGTTCCGCGCGGCGTGGAAGGACTACCTCGGCAACGCGGCCGTGCACGGCAAGGCGGCGACCCTGTTCGCGCAGCTCATCACGAACGGCGTGAACCATGGCGTGCACTGCTTCTACGTGCCCATCCGCGACGACGAGGGCGCATTCCTCCCCGGGATCGGCGGCGAGGACGACGGCCTGAAGGGTGGGCTCAACGGCATCGACAACGGCCGGCTGCACTTCACCGGCGTCCGCGTGCCGCGCACCAACCTCCTCAACCGCTACGGCGACGTCGCCGAGGACGGCACCTACTCGTCGCCCATCAAGAGCCCCGGGCGTCGCTTCTTCACCATGCTCGGCACGCTCGTCCAGGGCCGGGTGTCCCTCGACGGCGCAGCGACGTCGGCCTCCGCCCTCGCCCTGCAGATCGCGATCACCTACGGCAGTGAGCGTCGGCAGTTCAACGCGGGCAGCGACACCCAGGAGGAGGTCATCCTCGACTACCAGCGCCACCAGCGCCGGCTCCTGCCGCGCCTCGCGACGACGTACGCGCAGATCTTCGCCCACGACCGGCTGCTCGTGAAGTTCGACGAGGTCTTCAGCGGCAAGGCCGACTCGGACGACGACCGTCAGGACCTCGAGACCCTCGCGGCGGCCCTCAAGCCGCTGTCGACCTGGCACGCGCTCGACACGCTCCAGGAGGCGCGCGAGGCGTGCGGCGGCAACGGCTTCCTCGCAGAGAACCGCCTCACCGGCCTGCGCGCCGACCTCGACGTCTACGCGACGTTCGAGGGTGACAACAACGTGCTGCTGCAGCTCGTCGCCAAGCGTCTCCTCACCGACTACAGCCGGAAGTTCGCGAAGGTCGACGCCGGTGCGCTCGCCCGCTACGTCGTCGAGCAGGCGACCGACCGCGCCGTGCACAGCAGCGGACTCCGGAGCCTCGCGCAGACCGTGAAGGACTTCGGGTCGACGGCACGCTCGGTGAGCCAGCTGCGCGACACGAACGTCCAGCGCGAGCTGCTGACGGAGCGCGTCGAATCGATGATCGCCGAGGTCGCGACGAAGCTGCGCGGCGCGAACAAGCTCTCGAAGCAGGCCGCGTCCGACCTGTTCAACGCACACCAGAACGAACTCATCGAGGCCGCGCGTGCGCACGGCGAGCTCCTCCAGTGGGAGGCGTTCACCGAGGGTGTCGAGCAGATCCAGGACCCCGGCACCAAGCAGGTGCTGACCTGGGTGCACGACCTCTTCGGGCTCTCGCTCATCGAGAAGCACCTCGCCTGGTACCTCATCCACGGGCGCCTCTCCCCGCAGCGCGGCCAGGCCGTCAGCGCGTACGTCGACCGCCTCATCGCCCGGTTGCGTCCGCACGCCCTCGACCTCGTCGAGGCCTTCGGCTTCGCGCCTGAGCATGTGCGCGCACCCATCGCGACCGGCCAGGAGGCGCAGCGCCAGCAGGAGGCCGCCGACTACTTCGCCGAGCTCCGTGCCTCGGGCGACGCTCCCGTCGACGAGAAGACGCTCACGAAGAAGTCCCGCTGACCGCAGCCGGTTGACAGGAGGCATATCGTCGTCGGCGCAAGGGTCCGGCGACGATATGCCTCACCTCGCGCTGCGCGATAGGGTGCCGACATGACGTTCAACGACAACGCCGACATCAGCGGGAACAAGGTCAAGCGACGGGGCCGCACGACCGGCATCGCCGTCGGTGGCGGCGCGGTCGGCGTCATCGTGATCGCCCTCATCTCGCAGTTCCTCGGGGTCGACGTCTCGGGCATCCTCGGCGGCGGCGGCATCGGCGGGGGCCAGCAGGAAGAGAGCCAGCTCTCCGACGAGTGCCAGACCGGTGCCGACGCGAACGCGAACGTCGACTGCCGCATGGGCGGTGCCTACTCGTCGCTCGACGCCTACTGGGCCGAGGAGCTGCCCGCGCTCGGCGTCGACTACACCTCGCCGGCGGACTTCATCATCTTCGACCAGCAGACGAACACGGGTTGCGGCGCCGCCACGAGCGCCACCGGCCCGTTCTACTGCCCGCCGGACCAGACCATCTACATCGACACCAGCTTCTACGCCGAACTGCGCGACCGCTTCGGTGCCTCGGGCGGACCGCTCGCCGAGATGTACGTCGTCGCCCACGAGTGGGGTCACCACATCCAGGCGCTCACCGGCATCATGGACCGCGCCGACCGCAGTGGTACGGGCCCGGCCTCCGACTCCGTCCGGATCGAAGTGCAGGCCGACTGCTTCGCCGGAGCATGGGTCGCCGCGGCGTCCGACACCGAGGACGCGAAGGGGGTCGCCTTCCTGAAGCCCGTGACCCAGCAGGAGATCGACGACGCCCTGAGCGCCGCGGCCGCCGTCGGTGACGACCGCATCCAGGAAGCCGCGACCGGCCAGGTGAACCCCGAGGCCTGGACCCACGGCTCCGCCGAGCAGCGCCAGCGCTGGTTCATGACCGGCTACCAGTCCGGTCCGTCCGCGTGCGACACCTTCTCGGTGTCCGCCGACCAGCTCTAGCCCGCGAGGGGTCCCGAATGGTCGGTTCCGCGTGTGCCGAGCCGGCCATTCGGGACCCCTCGCGAGCTGTGGGGCGATGGGTGCGGCATGCTAGATGAGACACGTGTCGTGAACACAGGAGGAAGTGGACCGTATGGGTGAGCCGTATCCCGAGATCGAGCCGTACGAGACCGGCATGCTCGACGTCGGCGACGGGCAGTCGCTGTACTGGGAGACCTCCGGCAACCCCGACGGCAAGCCCGTCGTGTTCCTCCACGGCGGCCCGGGCGGCGCGACGAGTCCGATCCACCGTCGGCTCTTCGACCCGAAGCGGTACCGCATCGTCCTCGTCGACCAGCGCGGCTGCGGCAAGAGCACCCCGCACGCGAGCGATCCGGCGGCCGACCTGTCGACGAACACCACCTGGCACCTCGTCGCCGACCTCGAGGTCCTCCGGAAGGCGCTGAAGATCAAGCGCTGGATGGTGTTCGGCGGGTCCTGGGGCTCGACCCTCGCGCTCGCGTACGCGCAGAAGCACACGAAGCGCGTCACCGAGCTCGTGCTCCGCGGTATCTTCACGCTGCGCGACGCCGAGCTCGACTGGTTCTACGAGGGCGGTGCCTCCGCGGTCTTCCCCGACCTGTGGGAGGGGTACCTCGAGCCGATCCCGGTCGGCGAGCGCCGCCACCTCATCGAGGCCTACCACCGCCGCCTGTTCGACGAGGACCCGGCCGTCCACGGTCCGGCGGCCGTCGCCTGGTCGCGGTGGGAGTCCTCGACGATCACCCTGCTCCCGCAGGAGGAGACCGTCGCCCGGTTCACCGACCCGCACTTCGCGGTGGCGTTCGCGCGCATCGAGAACCACTTCTTCACGAACAAGGGCTGGTTCGAACCCGAGCAGCTCATCCGCGATGCCGGCAAGCTCGCCGGAGTGCCCGGCGTGGTCGTCCAAGGCCGCTACGACATGTGCACCCCGGTCTTCACCGCGTGGGACCTGCACCGGGCCTGGCCGGAAGCGGACTTCACGATCGTCCCCGACGCCGGGCACGCCTTCGACGAGCCGGGCATCCTGTCGGCGCTCATCGACGCGACGGACCGCTTCGCGAAGGACTGAGGGACTGCTCCGGTCCCTGACGACGCCCTTCGACAGGCTCAGGGACCGGATTCGGCTCGGGGACCGGGGTCGGTTCAGGGACCGGGGTCGGTTCAGGGACCGGGGATGATCACTCCGTGAAGCGCGCCCGGCGGACGGCCTTGCCCACCCGCAGGGCTTCGCCGAGCGAGCGGCCGACGAGACCCTCGCGGGCGAAGCCGCTCAGCAGCTCGGCTGCGAGCGCGCCGCGGTCGACCTCGGGCTCCGGGCCGTCGTCGACGCCGTCGGCCGGGCCGGCGAAGCCGTCGTGGGCGAGCAGGATCGAGCCCTGGTGGCAGTGCCGGACGGCGTGGGCGACGCGCTCGTGCTCGCCGACGTCCTTGACGTCCCAGGCGGTCGCGGTCCACAGCACGGTCTGCAGGCCGGCTCGCTTGACGGCCTGCCAGGTCTCGATGCTCTGCGCGCCGTAGGGCGGCCGGAACCACTCGATCGGCTGGCCGCTCAACTGCTCAAGCTCCTGTTTCGCCGCGAGGGTGCGCCGGTAGGCGACCTCCTCGGAGAAGTCGGTGAGGCGCACGTGGTCGTCGCCGTGCAGCGCGAGTTCGTGCCCACCGGCGACGATGCGTTCGAGGAGCTCGGGGTGCTTCCGCGCGCGGCCGACGAGGACGAAGAACGTCGCGGTCGCGCCGGCTTCGGCGAGGGCGTCGAGGACCCCTGGTGTGCCGTCGGGACTCGGGCCGTCGCCGTAGGTCATGACGACCGTGCGCTCCTCGGTGGCCACACCGACAATGGAACCGTGGACGGGCAGCGAACCGGTGAGGCGTGCGAGCAGCGCCTGCCGAGCCTTCGTCATGTGTCCACCGCCCTGTGAGTCGATCCGTCCAACAGTACCTCGCTGCCGTGGCGAACGGGAGCGCGGGCGCGGCGGCGGAACGGGCGCAGGGAGGGCGGGTGTCAGGCCTGGACGAGCGTGGTGTCGAGCTCGCGCTGCTCCTCGAGCTGGGCGAGTGCACGGCGGAGTGCCGTGCTCGAGGTGCTCATCGTGTACGGGAAGTAGACGACCTCGACGCCGACCTTGGCGAACTCCGCTTCGAGACGGAGGCCCTCTGCGGTCCCGCGCCAATCGTCGCCCTTGAAGAAGATGTCGAACCGGAGCGCATCCCAGGCCTGGAGCTTGTCGTCCCAGGTCTCCTCGACGGCCTCGTCGACGAAACCGATGTGGCGGACGATCTCGAGACGCTCCGTCAGCGGGACGATGGGTTCGATGCGCTTGCGGGTGCGGAGCAGCTCATCCGAGACGACTCCGGCGATGAGGTAGTCGCACGCGCTCTTGGCGTGGCGCAGGATGTTCAGGTGACCGACGTGGAAGAGGTCGAAGGCCCCTGCGGCGTAGCCGACGCGTCCGACTGCACTGCGATCCGTCATGGTCTGCCCCCTGGCATGCTCGTGGTGGTGTGCGCACGGAGCCGTCGGGATCGACTCCGGCATTCGGCACATCCATCGGGCCTCTTGCGAGCCTATGAGGGTCATCAACGCTTGCCGAGTCCACTTTCGAGTGGCACCCGGACGGGGCGCAGGGGCGATCCCCGCGCAGTGCAGGCCAGCGTCAGGAGGAGAAGATGGCGCTCTTCATCGGGCGCCCCTGCACGAGCGCATCGGCGAGGGACCGACCGACCCAGCCTCGCGCCCGGAACTCGGCGAGCAGGGTCGCGGCGAGCGCCCCTCGGTCGACCTCGGGTTCGGCCCCGTCGTCGACACCGTCGGCCGGGCCGGCGAAGGCGTCGTGCGCCAGCAGGATCGTGCCGGGGCGGCAGTCGGACAGGGCGTGGGCGACGCGCTCCTCGGGGGCCACCGCACGTGCGTCCCAGGTGGTCGCCGACCAGAGGACGGATTCGAGACCGGCCCGACGGATGGCGCGCCAGGTCGCGAGATGTTGCGCGCCGTACGGCGGCCGGAACCATCGGACGGGCGTGCCGGCGAGGTCCTCGAGCTCGTGCTTCGCGTCGACGGTGCGACGGGTGACCTCCTCGGCGGTGAACGCCGTGAGACGACGGTGGTCGACACCGTGCAACGCGATCTCGTGCCCCTCCGCGGTGATCCGCGGGATGAGCTCCGGGTGACGGCGAGCGCTGCTCAGCAGGACGAAGAACGTGGCGGTCGCCTCGGCGTCGGCGAGGGATCGGAGGACGCCGTCCGTGCCGACCGGATGCGGCCCGTCGTCGTAGGTCAACACGACGGTCGGGGTGGAGGTCTCGACCTCGATGATCGAGCCCAGGACCGGCAGCGACCGCTTCACGCGATCCTTGAGCCGTGCTCCGAGGCCGCTCATGACCGCTCATCCCGCGCGTACTCCCGGAAGACCACGCCGAAGGCGCCGACGAACATGCCGCCACCCTTCCGGATGGCTCGCGCGCCGCGCGCCCGGTGATGGAGCGAGCCGGTGAGCGTCCCGAACACGGAACGTGCCACACCGACCGCGGCCCGAGCGGCACCGCCGACCGCCGCGACCACACGGATCCGCGCCCGGTCACGACGTCCTGCCGCGAAGTAACGCTCCACCGTGATCCTGGTGTTGCCATGGCTCCACGCGCGCTGCAACGCCCAGCGCTTCGTCGCGCGGTCCCGTTCGACGAAGTCGTGGGTGACGGACTCGTTGCACCAGACGATCCGTCCACCCCGCCGGACGAGGTGCTTGCTGAAGAGCGTGTCCTCACCACCGCCCAGTTCGAGCTTCGACTCGAACCGCACGCCGAGTGCCCGGACCTGGTCGAGGTCCAGGAGCAGGTTCCCCGCCGCGGCCTCGCCGATGACGGTGCCCGTCGTGCGCTGCACGCGGTCGAAGAACCCACCCGCGACGACCCACGGGTCGGTTCCCTCCGGCAGGTGCGACTGCACGCGGCCCATGACCGCCGCAGCGCCCGTCGCCCGCCACGTCTCGACGATCGGGAGCAGCCAGTGCTCGCCCGGTTCCTCGTCGTCGTCGATGAAGACGAGGAGCTCCGCCTGGTCTGCCTCCGAGAGCGCGCGGTTCCGTGCCGCCGCGATGCCCGGGGTCGGTTCGACCACGTAGCGGACGCCGGGCGTCGAACCGGCGACCTCCCTGGCGCTCGCCGCGGGGTCGTTGTCGATCACGAGGACCTCGGTGCTCACGACGGACGCGTCGGCGTCGCGGAGCCACCGGGTCTGCTCCAGCACCTTCGGCAGGCTCGCGGCGAGGGTCGCCGGGCGTCGGAAGGTGAGGATGCCGACGATGAGGCGGACCTCGGCCGCGCGGGCGTCGGGCCTGCCGGCGGACGACCCGGTCATCGCGCGGCCCCGACCGTGGGCGCTGGAGTCCCGCGTCGCGCGGCGATCGCTCGTCGGTAGGCCTCGACGTGTCGTGCGGCTCCGAGATCCCAATCGCGGTCGACGAACGTCACCGGGCCGCGCGCTGCGGCGCGGACGTGCTCCATCGCCGAGAGCAGTGCCTCGGCGTCGAGCTCACCGGAGAACCGATGCACCCAGCCGGGCCCGACCTCGGCTTCGAGGAGTCGGTTCACCGCGTTGTCCGGCACGAGCACCGGGCGGTCCAGTGACAGGGCAGCGAGGGTGCTGCCGGAGTTGTGCATGAAGCGGTACGGGAGGACCACGAGCTCCGACGAGGTCGCGATGTCCACGAGTTCGTCGTCACCGAGGAAGTGGAGGTCGAGGAGGACGTCGTCTCCCTCGCCCGCGAGCGCGGTCAGGGTGTCGGCGAGTTCGGTGGTCGACGGTTTGCCGCCGACGCGGAGCGAGAGTCCTCGGGTCGTGGCCGCCGCGGATCGGAACGCCTCGATGAGGGTCTCGACACCCTTGTAGCGGCGGATGAGGCCGAAGTAGCCGAACCGACCGTCCTGCTGTGCCGCGCGCGGGTGACGGGCGAACCATTCACGGTAATGGCCGTGGGGGATCAGGATGGACGGTTGGTCCTCGGGCAGGGTCGTCGTCTCGTTGAGCGTGATCCGGAAGTCCGTGCGTCGGTCGATGAGGCGGAGCAGCGCGACCTCGACCCGCGAGATGCCCTGCGGGAGTTCGACGTTGTGCACCGTCCTGACGATCGGGGTCCGGGTGATCGCGAGCCGGATGACGAGCAGCACGGTGAGGCACTGGCGGAGGAACTGCTTCAGCGGGGTGTGCCCCGACACGAGGATCTCGGGCCAGTGGATGTGGAACGCGTCGTACCGCCCGAGGAGCGCGCCCTTCCAGGTGAAGTTCTGCACCGAGACCCCGGGGACCGCGCGGAGGTGGTCGGCCAGCATCACGAGATACGGGTTCGTCGTCGGGCGTGGCACGGGGAACTGCTGCAGGACGGTCAGGTGTCCGCTCATGAACCCTCCAGGGGTCGGTGCTCGGGTGCATCGGTCGCGCTCGGCGTCCGTCGGTGCCTTCCGGCATCCGAGGGTCCGCTGCGAGATCGGGGAGGCGTCGGGTGGTGTGAGCCATTGTGACATGGGCGACGGCCGAGGTCGCGAGCCGGACGAGGCTGCACACGGAGCCGAGGCAGTACACTCGGGGCATCGAGCGCCGGGTGGCCGTCGTCGAGGAGAGGTACGGGCGTGAGCGAGCCGGCAGCAGAGCAGCAGACCCCCACGTCGAGCACACCCGACCCGCGGCGCCGACGCCGGGTGGTCGTCATCTCGGTGCTCGCGGCGGTCGTCGTCGTGGTGGTGGCCGTGGTCGTGGTGTTCGCGGTGAACGCCAACCGCGTCGGCACCGGCGACGTCGTGAACCCGCCGGCCATCACGGGCACCCCCACGCCGAGTCCGATCATCACCGACCCGGCCGAAGCGCTTCCCGAGCGCGACCCGGTCGCCGGCGACGCACCGGTCGAGATCGTCAGCGGCGTGACCGTCAGCCTGGGCACGCTCGAGGCCGTCGACGGTGAGGCGAACGCACCCGGTGAGACCGCGGGACCGGCGGTCCGGTTCACGGTCACGATCGTGAACGACACCGACGCGAGCATCGACCTCAGCACCGTCGTCGTCACCGCGTACTCCGGGGCCGACCGCGTACCCGCGGAGCCCCTCACCGAACCCGGTGCCGTGCCCTTCGAGTCGGAGGTCGCGGCCGGCGATACCGCGACCGCGACGTTCGTGTACACGGTGCCCGTCGAGCAGCGGGACGACGTCACGATCATCGTCGACTACCAGGCCGGCGTCCCCGCCGCCGTGTTCCAGGTCACCGCTCCCCGCTGACCCGATCCGCATCCGCGCTGACCCCCGCAGGATCCCCGGGAAATCGGACCTGTTTTGGGGGTGACGCCCCTGATGCCCCCCGCGTTATGGTTCACGAGCGAGGCACCCCTGCACCTGGCCGGCGATCGTGGATCCGAAACACGATCGCACCCCTCGGCCCGTCCGCGGAGCCCTGTCGCGCCCCGAGCCCGCCTCCAGCGAAACCCGAGAACCCGTGTCCAGATTTCTGCGATCCCAGGATCGACCGAGCGCGCACGCGCCGAGCCGCAACGACGCCCGCGGCGTCCCGTCCAAGCTGAAGAAGCCCCTGGCACTCGGCGTGATCGGTGCGGTGTTCGCCGCGCTGCTCACCTTCACCGCCACGGCGGCCCCGGCGGTGGCCGACACGGTCCCCCAGGGCGCAGGCGAGGCGTCGACCGTCTCGGCGGACGCGCTTCCCACGGTGCAGATCAACAAGACCGTGTGGTCGCAGGTCGTCGTCGGGAACACCGTCTACGCGGGTGGAACCTTCACCAAGGCCCGTCCGGCCGGCAACGCAGCCGGCGTCGGCGAGGTCGACCGCACCTACCTGCTCGCCTACGACCTCACCACCGGCGTGCTCATCAACTCCTTCGCTCCGGTCCTCAACGCCGAGGTCAAGGCCGTGACGGCCTCGCCGGACGGTAAGACCCTCTACGTCGTCGGTAGCTTCACGAAGGTCAACGGACAGGACCGCTCGCGCATCGCCGCGTTCGACACGGCGACCGGTGCCCTCAAGTCCTTCGCTCCGATCCTCAACTACATCGGCTACAGCGTCGCGGCGACGAACAGCACCGTGTACGTCGGTGGCGGCTTCACCAACGCCGCCGGCCAGACCCGCAAGGGAGCGGCGGCGTTCACCAACGCCGGTGCCCTCCTGCCCTGGGCTCCCGTCACCGAGGGCGGCGTCGTCCGCGCCCTCGCGATCGCTCCCGACCAGTCCAAGGTGATCCTCGGCGGAGCGTTCACGACGCTCAACGGCAGCAGCAATCCCGGCTACGGCCTCGGTGCCGTCGACGCGACCGCCGGCGCGCTCCTCCCGTGGAACGTCAACGGCCTCATCCGCAACGGTGGCGCGAACGCCGCGATCTACTCGCTCACGAGCGACGCGAACAACGTCTACGGGACCGGCTACGTCTTCGGTTCGGGCGGCAACCTCGAGGGTGCCTTCAACGCCGGCTGGGCGAACGGTGACATGAACTGGGTCGAGGACTGCCACGGCGACTCCTACTCGGTCGCCTCCCACGGCGACGCCGTCTACATCGCCGGCCACCCGCACTACTGCGGGAACATCGGCGGTTTCCCGCAGACGCAGCCGTGGACCTTCCAGAACGCACTGGCGTTCTCGAAGACCACCACCGGCACGGCCACGGCAGACCCGTACGGCTACTACAACTACGCCGGTCAGCCGACGCCAAGCATCCTGAGCTGGTTCCCGGACTTCACGCCGGGCAACGCGACGAACCAGAACCAGGGTCCGTGGAGCGTCGCCGCGAGCACGAACTACGTCGTCTACGGCGGAGAGTTCCTCGCCGTCAACAACAAGTCGCAGCAGGGACTGGTCCGGTTCGCGACGAAGGCGGTCGCACCGAACCTCGAGGGTCCGAAGCTCAAGGGGAGCGCCTTCCCCATCACCGCGATCTCCCTCGCCAGCGGCACCGTGCGCGTCTCCTGGAAGACGAACAACGACCGCGACAACGAACTCCTGAAGTACGAGCTGATCCGCAACAACCAGACGGCCACGCCGATCATGACGAAGTCCGTCCGCTCGACCTTCTGGAAGGTCAGCAACCTCATGTACACCGACAGCGGCCTCGCACCGGGGACGACCGTCAACTACCGCGTCAAGGTGACCGACCCGCTCGGCAACTCGACGATGAGCGACAACGTCCCGGTGACCGTGTCCGCCGACGGCTCGACGTCCGCGTACGCGCAGGCGGTCCTCGCGTCCGGTCCCACGTCGTTCTGGCCGCTCGGCGAAGCCAGCGGCACCGCCGGCTACGACTGGGCCACGGGCGACGACCTGACGCTCACGAACAACACGACGCGCGGGACGGCAGGCGCCATCATCGGCTCGAACACGACCGCGACGACGTTCGCCGGCACGAGCGACAGCGCCGCCTCGACGACGACGGCGCAGAAGGCGCCGAACACCTTCACCGCTGAGACGTGGATCAAGACGACCACCGACCGCGGCGGCAAGATCCTCGGATTCGGTGGGAACTCCACCGGGACCTCCGGCAACTACGACCGCATGATCTTCATGAACAACGACGGGCGCCTGATGTTCGGCGTCTACCCGGGCTCCGTCCGGACCGTGCAGTCCTCGAAGGCCTACAACGACGGCGAGTGGCACCACGTCGTCGCAACGCTCGGTGCGAACGGCATGCAGCTGTTCGTGGACGGCAAGAAGCTCGACAGCCGCACGGACACGACGAGCGGCCAGGACTTCACCGGCTACTGGCGGGTCGGCGGCGACAACCTCGGTGGTTGGCCGGGCTCGCGCTCGAGCGACTACTTCGCCGGCGCCATCGACGACACCGCGATCTACCCGACGGTCCTCGACCGCGACACGATCGTGAACCACTACGTGGCCTCCGGCCGGACCTCGCCGGTCCCGGCCGCTCCCACCGACGCATACGGTGCCGCGGTGTTCAACCTCGATCCGACGTCCTACTGGCGCTTCGATGAGACGACCGGCACCACGGCGAAGGACTCCGGCCGGAACGACGGCCCGGCGACCTACTACGGTGCCGTCGCGAAGGACCAGAACGGTGCGCTCGCCGGCGTCGCCGGGAACCGCTCCGCACAGTTCGGTCCCGATGGTTCGGGTGTCGCCAGCGACACCGCTTACTCCAACCCGACGAGCTACGCGCTCGAGGCGTGGTTCAACACCACGACCACCAACGGTGGGAAGATCATCGGTTTCGGCGCCAACCAGCAGGGCGGATCGGGCGGCTACGACCGACACGTCTACATGGAGAACGGCGGTCAGCTCACCTTCGGGACCTGGACGGGCCAGACCAACACGATCACGACGCCCGCCGCATACAACGACGGCACCTGGCACCACGTGGTGGCCGAGCAGTCGTCGGCGGGCATGAAGCTCTACGTCGACGGTGTCCTCCAGGGCACCAACCCGCAGACGAGCGCCCAGGACTACACCGGGTATTGGCGTGTGGGCTCCGACACGACGTGGGGCGGGACCGCCGGCACGTTCAGCGGACGCATCGACGAGGTGGCCGTCTACGCACAGCCGCTCACGTCGGCGCAGGTCACCCAGCACCACGACCTCGGCCTGGGCATCCTGCCGAACGTCGCTCCGACCGCCGGTTTCGCCGTCACGAACACCGACCTCACCGCGCACTTCGACGCTTCGAGCTCGGTCGACACCGATGGGACCATCGCGACCTACGCCTGGGACTTCGGCGACGGCACCACCGGCACCGGGGTGACGGCCGACCACGCCTACGCGGCAGCCGGAACCTACACGGTGACCCTCACCGTGACCGACAACCGCGGCGGCACGGGGACACTGCAGCACCCGGCGACCGTCGTCGCACCGAACGTCGCCCCCACGGCGTCGTTCACCGCAGCGGTCAACGCGCTGGGCGTCCAGTTCGACGCCAGCGCCTCCGTCGACACGGACGGCACGATCGCCTCGTACGCCTGGGACTTCGGCGACGGCACGACCGGGACCGGCGTCAACCCGGGCCACACGTACGCCGCCGCCGGCTCGTTCACCGTGCACCTGACGGTGACCGACGACAAGGGGCTCCTCGGAGAGACGAGCCAGGCGGTCGTCACGACCGTCCCCGTGAACCAGCCGCCGGTGGCCGCGTTCACGCCGACCGCGACGGGCCTCACGGTCACGGTCGACGGCTCGGCGTCGAGCGACCCGGACGGCACCATCGCCTCGTACGCCTGGAACTTCGGTGACGGCGCGACCGGCACCGGTGCGACGGCCGCTCACGCCTACGCCGCCGGCGGGACGTACACGCTCGCGCTGACGGTCACCGACAACGGTGGGGCCAGCACGACGACCTCGCAGTCCGTGACCGTCGTCGCTCCGCCCGCGGCGACCGTGCTGGCGAAGGACACCTTCGCCCGCTCGGTCACCGGCGGATGGGGTTCCGCCGATGTGGGAGGGGCCTGGACCCTCGATGCGGCGTCCAACTACTCCGTCGCAGGTGGCAGCGGTCTCATCTCGACCGCGGTCGGCCTGACCCGGACCGCCAAGCTGACCACGGTCGGCGCCACGGACACCGAGACGCAGGTCCGCCTGTCCTTCGACAAGAGCTCCACCGGTGGCGGAAACTACGCCTCGGTCATGGGCCGCGTCGTCGGAGCCGACAACTACGCCGCGCGGATCTGGATCCGGAACAACCAGGGCGTGCAGCTGCAGCTGATGAACGGCAACACGATCCTCAAGGCGGTGAACATCGACGGCTTGACCTACCTGCCCGGCACCCAGCTGCAGGTCCGCTTCCAGGCCGTCGGGACCTCGCCGACCGAGCTCAAGGCGAAGGTCTGGGCGATCGGATCCACGGAGCCCGCGGCCTGGCAGCTCACGGCCACGGACAGCACCGCATCGCTGCAGGCGGCCGGTTCGGTGAGCCTCCGCTCGTACATCTCGGGGACCGCCACCGGCGGCACCGTCGTGACGCGCTTCGGCAACCTGATCGCGCAGCCCTCCGGCTCGGTCACGGCCCCGCCGGCGAACGTGCCGCCCACCGCGGCGTTCACGCAGGCGGCGACGTTCCTGACCGCCTCCTTCGACGCTTCGACGTCGACCGACTCGGACGGCTCCATCGCGTCCTTCGTCTGGGACTTCGGAGACGGCGCCTCGGGGACGGGTGTCACCACGAGCCACGCCTACGCGGCCGCCGGTGCTTACCCGGTGAAGCTCACCGTGACCGACAACGCGGGAGCCTCCGCTACCAAGACCAGCACGGTCACGGTGCAGGCGCCGCCGCCGAACGTCGCACCGACCGCCGCCTTCACGACGAGCGTGACCGGCCTCGCCCTGACGACCGACGGGTCGGGATCCACCGACACCGACGGCACCGTCACCGCGTACGCCTGGGACTTCGGAGACGGGGCCACCGCCACCGGAGCGACCGCGAGCCACACGTACGCGGCCGACGGCACCTTCACGGTGACGCTGACCGTGACCGACAACGCCGGTGCCACCGCGGTGACCCAGAAGCAGGTCACCGTGGCCGGAACGGTCGTCGTGCCCCCGGTCACCCCGGCCACCGCGCAGGACGCCTTCGAGCGTCCGGCCGGTGCCGGGTGGGGGACGGCCGAGGCGGGTGGCGCCTGGACACCGGCGAACAACCCGTCCGCGTTCAGCCTCGCCGACGGCAAGGCCGTGATCACGACCCCGGCCGGCCAGACCCGGGCCACCACGCTCAACGGCGTGAGCCAGACGAGTTCCGACAGCAGCGTCAAGGTCTCGTTCGATCAGGGACCGACCGGCGGCGGCAACTACGTCTCCGTGATCGGCCGTCAGGTCGGTTCGGCGAACTACGCGGCGCGCGTCTGGATCCGCTCGAACAGCGGGGTGCAGCTGCAGCTCCTGCAGGGCGGGACCACGCTGTCCGCGGTCAACATCGCCGACCTCGTGTACGTCCCCGGCCAGCAGCTGCAGGTCCGCCTGCAGGTGTTCGGCACCTCGCCCACCACGGTGCGGGCGAAGGTCTGGGCGGCCGGCACGACCGAACCGACGAACTGGCAGCTGACGAGCGTCGACTCGACGGCCGCGCTGCAGGCGGCCGGCACGGTCGGACTGAACCAGTACATCTCGGGCACCGCGACCAACGGCCCGATCATCGCCCGGTTCGACGAGTACCTCGTCAAGCCGACGGTCTAGTCCACCGCGAACGAACGGCCGGTCGTCCTTCGGGATGACCGGCCGTTCGACGTGCGGGGAGGCGTTCATCGCAGCGGCGACGCCGAGGCGACGGCCTGCGTGCGTGACGGTGTACGTCAGCGACCGCGCGCGGCGGCCTTCGAGAGCCGGAGCCCGTCGACGACCCCGCGGACACCCGCACGGAGCGGGCTGCGGGTGCTGAGGAACTGCCGACGACCTCCCTGCAGGAGCACGGACCAGGCCACGGGGATGGTCGAGCGTCTCCAGGCCCGCACCTCGGCCGGTGGGAGGTGCTCGGCCGCGTAGAGGAGTCGGTTCCGGATGTTGAAGTAGTAGTAGGTCGTCGACTTGGCACGCGCCGAGGCGGCGTCCGAGCGGTCGTGGGTGCCGCCTTCGTCGTGGACCGCGGTGGCCTCCTCGACGACGGCCAGCGAACCGCCGACGGCGACCACTCGGTGCGACAGGTCGACGTCCTCCCAGTAGAGGAAGTAGGCGTCGTGGAAGCCGCCGGTGCGCGCCCAGAGTTCCACGCTCAGCATGAGACAGGCGCCGCTCAACCAGGGCGCCACGGCTGCCCCTGGGTGGTCCTCGCGTCGTCTCCGCGATCGGATCGTCCCGTCGTGCAGGTACAGATCCACCCCGTCGAACCAGAGGCTGCCGTCCGGTCGCTCGATCCGCGGAGCGAGCATCGTCATCGGCTGCTCAGCGCAACGATGCGAGAGCACGTCGAGCGCCTCGGGCGTGAGGGATGCGTCCGGGTTGAGGAGCAGCACCTGCTCGACGCCGAGTCCGATCGCCCGGGCGACGCCGAGGTTCATACCGGCACCGAACCCGAGGTTGTCGTCGGGCAGGAGGAGATCCCAGCGCTCCGCGTCGGCGAGCCGCGTGACGGCGTCGCGTGCGGCAGGGGAGGAGTAGTTGTCGACGACGACGGTCCGGAGGCCGGGTACGGCGCGGGTCAGGGTCGCGAGGTTCTGCTCGAGGAGTGCGGGGTCGCCGTAGTTCACGACGACGATGCCGATCCGCTCGGGTGAACGCACGGGTCCGGTCATGCTGTGTCTCCCCGGCGGTGCTCGGACGCGAGGACCGGGGGTCGTCCCGCCGTCGGGCCGTCGGTGCCGACCTTCAGGATGAGGGCGAGCCCCAGGAACAGGGTGAGCGTCGGGACGGAACTGTAGAGCGGACTGAAGAAGAGGTCCCAACAGGTCCGCACCCCCAGGAAGATGACGACAGCGCTCGCGTTGCGTCGTGCGATGCCGTGCCCGAGGCCGTAGATGGTCAGCCAGGCGATCAGCACGGCCAGGGCGAGCCCGATGAGGCCGAAGCGGACCCAGAGGTCGCCGATGGTGGAGTGGACCTCGAACCCGGTCCCGAACATGAAGCGTTCGACGTAGCCGTTGTTCGGGTCGTACCCGATGGAGGCCATGCCGGTCTTGGCGACCAGCACGTCGCTCAGGGAGGCGTAGGTGCCGCTCCCGTACCCATTCGGCTGGTGGAGGAAGAGGGCGGCGGTCGCGGCGAGCTCCGGTCGTCCGCCGAGGAGGATGGATCCCGACTGGTCGAGTTGCGCGACCGTGCGGCTCTGGGTCTCCGCGCCGAACACCCCGTCGAGGAGGAGGGCCTGGCCGATGTTGAACACGAACGCCGCGGCGATGCCGATCCCGATGATGACCCGGGCGGTCGACGCCTTGCGGCTCTTGCCGGCGGAGCGCATCTGCCAGGCGACGAGGCAGAGGGTCAGGAGCAGGATCGCGAACAGCGACCGCGAGTCGTTGAGGATCGACACGGCTGCGAGCGCGGCCACGACGGCGACCTCGATCCAACGGCGGCGGGTGGCCAGGGCCAGTCCGAGCAGGATCACGGTCAATGGCACCGAGTACTGGAACTTCCACACGTTCGACATGTAGGCGGTACCGCCAGGGCCGGCGATGACGGCACGGACGAGCAGCCCGAGGCCGTAGAACACGATGATGTGCGACGGCGTCAGCACCGTCCGGGTCCAGACGATGCACGCGACCGACACGAGCGGGCCGAGGAGCACGATGGTCGCGCCGATGGCGACGCCCTGGCCGGTCTGGTGGTCGTCGGCCATGGCGGCCGTGAGCCAGAGCCCCGACACCGCTGCAGCGATCCCTCCGAGGAGCAGGACCACCCCGCCGCGGTACCTCCGGAGCTCGCCCACCCAGAGGGGGAGCAGGATCAGGGCCACACCGAAGCCCACGGTGAAGCCCTGGAAGACCTGGAGGCGAGCGCCGAGGAGCACGAGGAACACGATGGCGATGATGCGGTGGACCGTCGCCATGGTCGGATCGGTCGGTGGTCGGAGGACGGGGAGCGGTTCGAGCCGCTCGTCCGCGGGTGCTCCGACGACGCCGGGTGATACGGGACGGGGCCGCGCCGCGCGCCACCGCGGGACGGCGGCGGCCTTCGGGCCCGCGTTCGTCTTCGGGTCCAGGTTCGTCTTCGGGTCACTGAGCGACATCGACGGGCTCCGCTTCCGCAGCGAGCCGGCGTCGCTTCGCGAGGTCGCGCTGGACGTACCAGAGGTTCGGGACGACCTGGCAGATCGCGACGGCGACCGCGGATCCGACGATGGGACCTGCGGCCCCGAGGACGGGGATGAGCACCCAGGAGAGGCCGAGGTTGAGCGGCACCATGAACAGGATGGGGAGGACCTGGAACTGGAGGCCCTTCGCGTCCGTCATGTACATGCCGACCGGGTACTTCGCGGCTTGGAGGGCGACGAACACGACGTAGGAGATGAGGATCGGCCAGCCGAGGGTGATCTCGCCGTCGGAGACGAACCCGGCGATCCACGGGGAGATCGCCGCGAGGACGATCGCGAGGGCGAGCCCGCCGCCGAGGAACCACAGCGTCGGGACGAGCGGCGATTCCACGCGCTTCGCGGACCGCGCCTTCGCATAGATCGGCCACAGCGCCAGCCCGGCCGCACCGATCGTCTGGATGACGAGGCCGAAGAGCTGCGTCGCGAGGTTGTACTGGGCGAGTTCCGGTCCGGTCGTCAGGTGGCTGAGCAGCAACCGGTCGGTCTGCATGGCGATGGGCAACGCGATCATCTGGACGACCATCGGCCAGGCGAGGGCGAACGCGGGGACGCCCGGAGCGCTGCGGAGCTTCGGCACCTCCTTCATCGCCTGCCAGACCTGCGGGCTGATCGAGCGCGCGGCAAGTACCAGGCAGACGGCGGCGACGATCCCGCTCGCGGCGTAGGAGAGGACGGCGACGAAGGAGCCGCCGTCGAAGCCGGTGACGACGAAGAGCCACACGCCGAGGAAGATCGCCGGAGCGGCGATCGCCTGCGTCGCGACCTGGGTGCTCGTCTTGCCGACGCCGATGAGGATGCGTTGACCGACGGTCATCGGCAGGACGAGTCCGAACGTCGCGAGGCAGAGGAACGCCGCGACGCTGCCGCCGTCGGGTGCGAGGCCGTTGCCGAGGATCGCCGGCCACAGGTCGAGGACGGTGATGAGGATGGCGACGAGCATGATGACCGCGCCCGACACGGTGAGGATCCGGAACGCCGTCACGATCGAACGCCGCACCTGCAGGTCGCGCCTCGGGTCGTCGGATCCGGCGATGGCGTTGATGACGACGGCGGCGATGCCGAGGTCGGCGAACGGCAGCAGGGCCGGCAGGCTCGTCAACAGCCCGTACTGGGCGTAGGCGCCGGAGCCGAAGTGTTCGATGATCATCCGGCTCGTGAAGATGCCGAGGACGCCGGAGAGCCCCATCACGAAGATCTTCGCGATGGCCGTCTGGCTGACGGAGGCCCAGATGCCGCCCCTGCCGCGCGCCATCAGCGATCACCGCCAGCGTCACGGAACAGCCAGGTGTCGGCGGCAAGACGGCCGTCACGGGCGGGAAGGTCCGCGAGCACGTCCTCCGGGGTCCGGGTGCTGGCGATCGTCGCGAGGATGGCCTCGGCGAGTGCCACCGCGTCGTCCCCCGGCTCGACGACCCGGTGGCCGTGCTCGTCCAGCCAGCCGGCGATGCCGGTCTCGGTCGTGGTCACCACGAGGCAGCCGGCGGCGAGGCCCTCGACGATCGGCAGGCCGACCTGCTCGCGCCAGTCGGGACGCGGCTGGGACGGCAGCACGAGCGTGCGGCTCGCGGCGAGGGTGTCGAAGATCACGGAGCGTGCCGGGTCGCGGTGGAAGGTGACCGACGGGTGGCGGTCGCTGAGTGCGGCCGCCGCGGGCTCGAGCTCGCCGGAGCCGAGGATGACGAGGCAGGCGCGCGGTTCGCGCTGCAGGACGGTCGACCACGCGTCGACGAGCAGGGGGAATCCCTTCCGCCCGACGAGGGCCCCGAGGAAGACGATCTGCAGAGGGTCCCGGACGACCTCGCTCCGCGCCGGCATGGGCGCGGGCAGGGCTTCGATGACCGTGGACTCGAGGTCGGGTCGCAGGGGCAGGACCCGGGCGTGCAGATCGCGGGCCCCCGTCGTCCCGTAGACGATCCGGTCGAGACGACGCCACACCCGACCGGCGGCCCATCGCTGCGCCCGGAGTTTGAGGCGGGACCTGAGGCGGGCGGGACGGGCGGACATCGGCTCGAGGTTCTCGATGGCGTACGTCACCACGAGCGGCCGTGTTCCCCGGAGGCGTCCTCGCAGGTCGAGGGCGAGCAGGGTGCTGAGCGTGGCGATGGCGGAGGACAGTTGGAGCGGCTCGTTGACCTCGAGCGCGGTCACGCCGGAGCGGACGAGCAGCCGTGCTGCGGCCATCGGCTCGGCCTGGACGAGCTCGACGCCCGGAGCGACGCTCGGATCGAAGTCGTAGCGGCGACGACGGTAGACGATGCTCGCAGGCGCCAGTTCACGGGCGCGTTCGAGGTGCGCGGTGCGGACGACCTCGTACAGCCTGGCGCGGGGATGGCTCAGGCGAGCGGGTGTTGGCATCGTTCGTCGGTCCCTTCGGGCGCGTCGTCGGGCAGCGGCTCAGCGGCCGGCCATGGACGGCGTGCGCGCCGAGTCGTTCGCCGCGGGGGCGGCCGTTCCCGTCGCGGCGGGGCCGAGCGCACCGGCGTCGGGAGCCGACCGGTACGAGTTGTAGCGGTAGTAGGAACTCGTCTCGTCCTGCTTGAGGCCGTTGAGGACCAGCCCGATCGTGCGGGCGTTCGCGCCGTCGAGCGTCTCGAGCGCGCGGTGGAGCTGCTGGCGGCGGGTGGACTTGTACCGGGACACGACGATCGCACCGTCGGTCATGTGCGTGAGCCAGAGCGGGTCGGTGACCGGGATGATCGGCGCGGTGTCGATGATGACGAAGTCGTACGACTCCTTGGCGCGGTCCACCAGCTGGCGCATCGCGTCGGAGGCGAGGAGCTGGCTCGGGTTCGGCGGCACCCCACCGGAGGCGAGGACGTCGAGGTTGCCCCGACCCCAGGGCTGCACGGCCTCCTCGAGGGTGATGTCGCCGACGAGGACACTGGTCAGTCCGACCTCGCCTTCGATCTGCGTGTAGCCGGCGATCGAGGGGCGGCGGAGGTCGGCGTCGATGAGGAGGACGCGCGGTGCGCGTTCGGTCATCGCGAGGGCGA
This sequence comes from Plantibacter sp. CFBP 13570, assembly GCF_014841395.1. NCBI lineage: Bacteria > Bacillati > Actinomycetota > Actinomycetes > Micrococcales > Microbacteriaceae > Plantibacter > Plantibacter sp. CFBP 13570. Next base: position 31,206 of record NZ_JACYTW010000034.1, read on the forward strand.
GGCCGAGCGCGACGGTGCTCTTGCCCTCACCGGGGAGTGCGGAGGTGACGATGACGGAGGTGATCCGTTCGTCGACGTCGGCGAAACTGAGGTTCGTCGCGAGACTCCGGAAGCCCTCGGCGATCATGCCGTTCGGGTTCCGCATCATCGCCTGCGTCGGCAGCTCACCCTTCCGCGTGCGGGCGACCGTCGTGAGGACGGGGGTGTCGGAGACCTGCTGCAGCTCGCGCAGCGACCGGATCCTCGTGTCGAGGAGCTCCCGGCCGAAGGCGTACAGCACGCCGATCAGCAGGCCGCCGAGTCCGCCGCCGGCGACGAGGAGTTTGGTGTTGGGCGCGAAGGCGAAGATGGGGAGCTTGGCCGGTGCGATGATCGTGAGCTGGACGGCGGGGCGGTCCTGATCGTCCCTCGGGGAGATGCCGTCCACTGCGGAGGACAGGGAGTTCGCAACGGCCGCCGCGATGCTCTGCGCCTGCTCGGCGCTCGTCGACACTGCGGAGATCTCGACGATCACGGTGTTGAGGGGAGCGTCGGCGCTGACCGACTCCGCGAGGTCCTGGACACTCATGTCGAGGCCGAGCTCGTTGATGACCGGCTCGAGCACGATCGGGGAGGACGCGAGGACGGCGTAGGACTGCACGAGGTTCTGCACGTACGTGGATCCCTGCACCAGTTCGGTCGTGGAGTTACCGGCCTCGGTGGTCACGAACACGCTCGTCGTGGAACGGTACTGCGGTGCCATGGTCTGTGCGAAGACGTAGGCTCCGGTCGCGCCGACGAGTGCAAGCACCACGATGACGATCCACTGCTTGCGCAGCGTTGCGATGTAGTCGCCGAGATCCATCTGACTCCCCCTGGTTTGTTGACACCCAACACCTCAGCGTACCGACGATTTTCGGGTTTATCAGGGGAAAGACGCCCCCACTCAGGGGGGTACGGGCCGTTTGATGACCCCCAGTCCGAGGGTGTCCACCCCCGCGGATGACCCCCGTTCGACGGGGTGCACGGAGGCCTCGGACCGCTTCGGTGAAGGGGGTGCAGCGCTCACGCTACGATTGTCGGAATTCTTCCCCCGAGCGAAAACCGAAGGACGTCATGGCGCGGATCCTCGTAGTGTGCAGTGCCAACGTCTGTCGCTCCCCGCTCGCGGAACAGCTCCTCCAAGCCCGACTCTCGACCATTCCCGGCTTCGACCGCCTCGTCTGCTCGAGCGCCGGCATCGAGGTCAGTCGCGGGCACGAGATGTGCGCTGACGCGGCCGCGGTCCTCGGCCTGCCGTCGGAGGGACCGAAGGCGGCAGCTCATCGTGCACGCCGCGTCACCAAGTCGATGATCGGTGGTGCGGGGCTCGTGCTGACCGCGAGCCGCGCCGAGCGCTCCGCCCTCGCCAAACTCTCTCCCGAGGCCCGTTCGAAGGTCTTCACCCTCCGCGAGGCGGCAGCGCTCGCCGAAGCGCCCGACCAGGCGATCGCCACCTGGCGCCCCGGTGCCGGCACGACGGCCGATCAGCGTCTGTCCGACCTGGCGGCCCTGCTCAACGCCCGTCGCGGTCTCGCTCCTGCTCCGAAGCCGGAGCGCACCGGGTTGTTCGCGCGATTCGGGAGCGACGTCGACCCGCTCGACATCGCCGACGGACACAACCTCGGCAAGCGGGCGCACCGGACGACCCTGCGGTCCGTCCAGCGCTCGGTCGAGCGGTTCGGCGCCGCCGTGGAAGCCCTCACGCGGTAGCGGTTCGAGGGTCATCACTACCCCTGTCTTTGGGGGTACGCAGGGCGCGATTTTCCCGTTTTCCGACGAATGTTGGGCGGTAGGCTCTTCAGCATTCCAGCCGAGACACGCTTCGTGTCCGCGCCGCCCGAACGGCGCCTGGAGCGATGAGGAGAAGCTCGATGGGGGACAACGCTGCACGGCGTCAGGAGCAGCCGACGGTTCGCATCCTCGGCACGCACGGGATCCCGGCGGCCTACGGAGGGTTCGAGACGGCAGCCGAGAACATCGCCGTCTTCCTCCGGGATCAGGGGTGGCGCGTCATCGTCTACTGCCAGTCCGACGGCCACGGGCCGATCGTCGAGGACGAGTGGCGCGGCATCGAACGCGTGACGATCCCCGTCGGTCCAGACGGGTGGAAGGGCACCTCGCTGTTCGACCTGAAGTCGATCAGACACGCCTCGCGGTTCGACGACGTCTGCCTCACGTTCGGCTACAACACCGCCGTCTTCAACGTCCTGCAGCGTCTCAAAGGCATCCCGAACGTCATCAACATGGACGGCATCGAATGGTCACGGGCGCGCTGGGGGTTCATGAAGCAGGCGATCCTCTACGTGAACGAACGCATCGCGTGCTGGGTCGGGAACACGCTCATCGCCGACCACCCCGAGATCGAGACCTACCTCGCGAAGAAGGCGAAGCGGTCGAAGCTGACGACGATCACCTACGGCGCACACCGTGTCGACTCGGCACCGGTCGCACCGCTGACGGCCCACGGGCTGACGCCGGGGGAGTACCTGACGCTGATCTGCCGCCCGATCCCGGAGAACACGATCCTGGAGCTCGTGCAGGCGTTCTCGGCCGAACGACGTGGCGTCACCCTCGCCGTCTTCGGCACCTACACCCCGGAGACGGACCCGTACCACCGCGCCGTCCTCGACGCCGCGAGTGACGAGGTCGCGTTCGTCGGGTCGGTCTACGACCCAGAGGAGCTCGCCGCCCTCCGATTCCACGCGCTCGGCTACCTCCACGGGCACACCGTGGGCGGCACGAACCCCTCGCTCGTCGAGGCGATGGCCGCCGGGAACGCCGTGATCGCCCACGACAACCCGTACAACCGATGGGTCGCCGGCGACGGCGCCCTCTACTTCACCACCGCCCGTGATGCCGCCGCACGGATCGGCGAGCTGCTCCAGAACCCCGCCCGCCGTGCCGCCCTGTCCTCCGCCGCGTCCGCGCGGCACGCCGAGGAGTTCACCTGGGAGCACGTCGCCGGCCAATACGAAACCGTCCTGCAGACCTACCTTGGAGGTGCACGTGTCGCACGTGTCTGAAACGAACGCCCCGGCCGCGGAAGTGCCCATCGAGACGGCCCGCGTGCGGGTCGGCGTGATCGGTCTCGGCAAGATGGGCCTCTCCCACCTCGCCATGATCAAGGCCCACCCGTGGGTGAGCGTCGACGCGGTCGTCGACTCGACCGGCTACATCCTCGACGTCCTCGGCAAGTACACCGGCCTCAAGACCTTCACCTCGGTGGACGAGATGCTGGCCTCGGTCGAGCTCGACGCGGTCATCATCGCGACGCCGACGAAGTTCCACGCACCCATGGTGAAGTCGGTGCTCGAGCGCGGTCTCCACATCTTCTGCGAGAAGCCGCTCAGCCTGAGCGCGGCCGACTCCGACGAGCTCGCCGCACTGGCCGAGCGTCGCGGCGTCGTGACCCAGGTCGGGTACCACAACCGCTTCGTGGGCGCGTTCCGCGAGGTCAAGCGTCTGCTCGACCTCGGTGCCATCGGTCGCGTCACGCACATCCAGGCGGAGGCCTACGGTCCCGTCGTGTTGAAGTCGCGCGGCTCGACCTGGCGGAGCAACCGCAACGAGGGCGGCGGCTGCCTCTACGACTACGCCGCCCACCCGGTCGACCTCCTCACCTGGTACGCCGGCGAGCCGATCGGCGTCGGCGGCACCGTCCTCGGCAGCGTGTTCTCCGAGCACACCGAGGACGAGGTCTTCTCGACTCTCTTCTTCGACGCCGGGGTCAGCGCGCAGCTCTCCGTCAACTGGTCGGACGAGTCCTACCGCAAGATGACCACGCAGATCACCATCACCGGGACCGCCGGTCGCATCCACGCCGACCGGCAGGAATGCCAGGTCTACCTGCGCGACACCGCGCCCGAGATCGAGGGCTACGAGACCGGCTGGAACGTCAAGTACACGACCGAACTCACCGACGAGGTCTGGTACTACCTGCGCGGCGAGGAGTACAGCGCCCAGCTGGACCACTTCGTCACCCGGGTCGTCGAGGGTGCCGTGCTGGGGACGAACTCCTTCACCAGCGCGGCCGCCACCGACCACGTCCTCGAACTCCTCACCATCGACGCGGCGGCAGGCCCGTCCACCCGAGCCGCGACGGCCGCACCCGCTCCCGTCGCGAAGAAGAAAGGCCTCCTCCCATGGCGACGAGCGTAGAGACCCAGACCGGCGCGGCCGCTGCCCCGAAGCTTCCCCGGCTCCTGTTCGGGGACAACCAGTTCTTCGGCGTCAACCACATGTCGGAGGAGAAGGCGCGCGCTCAGGCCATGCGCTTCCAGGACACCGGCGCGATCATGGACGTGCTCGACGTCGCGTACGACGAGGGAATCACCTCCTTCATGTGCACGACGCACGACCGGATCGCCGAGGTCGCGGAGCGGGTACGGCTCGACCCGACGCGATACGCCGACTTCACGTTCCAACCGTGCATGCCGTATGCGCACAAGTACGCGGACGCCGTCACGGAGAACGGCATGCTCGGTGCGCTCAAGCGCTTCCTGCCGGAAGAGGGCCTGATGAACGCCGCCCTGCGTGGCGGCAAGGCGTTCGCCACGAAGGACGTCGAGGGGATCATCACGCTGCTCATCGACGCCGAGATGGCGATGTTCCGCGGCGTCAAGACGCCGGTGATCTGGCTGCAGAACGTCGTCGTGGACCTCCTGCTCGGCCTCGGGTTCAAGGACGCGTTCGCCATCTTCGACCACCACGTGCGCACGAAGTACCACGCGCAGCCCGGGTTCATCACGATGAACCTGCCCCTGCTGCTCGACGCCCTGGACGAGGCCGGCCTCGAGAACCCGATCGTGTGCTCGAACATCAACAAGATCGGCTTCCGCATGTCGGGCGGTATCGAGGGGTACCAGCGGGTGCTCGAGGAGCGTCGGTTCCGTGCCGTCGCGATGTCCGTCTACGCGTCCGGCGCGATCCCGCCGCGCGAGGCGATCGAGTGGCTCTCCGAGCAGCCGAACATCGAGTCGATGGTGTTCGGGGCCTCCAGCCGGCAGAACATCCAGAGCACGCGCCGCCTGGTCGACGAGTTCTTCGGGGCCTGATCGGGCGCGGGCCCAGCTGACACGAGGAACGGCCCCTGGCATGCCAGGGGCCGTTCCTCGTGTCGTGGTCGGTGCGTCGGTGACCTCGCCGTCAGACGCGGACGCGCCGGACGGACTCGACCACCTGGATGATCTCGGATCGGTAGCGCTCCGGGGAGAACTGCTCCTGCGCCGAGCGGCGGGCCCGGTCGGCGATCCGTGCGCTCCGGTCCGGGTCGTCGAGGAGCTCGGCGACCGCTGCGGCCATGGCCTCGGCGTCACCCGCCGGCACGAGAAGACCGGTCACGCCGTCCTCGATGCTCTCCAGATGGCCGAGCGCTGCCGATGCGACGACGGGTCGCAGGGCCAGCTGGGCCTCGACCACGGCGTTGCCGAAGGGTTCCCGGAGCGAGGGGGCGACGACGAGGTGCGCGCGCTCCAGCGCCGGCCAGATCGGGGAGACGTAACCCGAGAAGGTGACCGCGCCACGGAGGTCCGGTTGGTCGGCACGGTCCCGGAGCTGCTGCTCGAACCACTCGTACCCCTCGAACGGCGTGCCCGCGATCTCGATCCGCACGTCGCGTCCGGCACGGCGCAGGATCCCGACTGCGTCGAGCGCGATGTCGGGCCCCTTCCGCGGGGAGAGCCTGGCCACGATCGCGAGTCGATGCGGTTCGGAGCCGATCGGCGCCGGCGTGGGGTCGACGTCGGGGCCGGCGACGCCGTTGAAGACGAGCCGGACCTTCCGGGCGAGTCCGGGCGCGGCCGTGGTGGTCGCCTCGACCGCCGCGCGGCTGATGACGATGAGCGCGTCGGCGAGGATCAGCGGTGAGTTCAGCGCGAACCGGACCAGCCTGCCGTCCGCGGTCTCCGCCTCGTGCACGTGGCAGACGACCGGTGTGCGCGTCAGGCGCGCGGCGAGGATCCACCACGGGAGCGTCACCGTGTTGACGTAGACCGCGGTCGGCGCGATCTCCTCGATGACCCTCCGCAGGAAGCGGACGGAGCGCAGGCCTTCCATCGCGAGCGAGGCGACGCCGCCCAGCGAGGCGTTGGCCCGCCGGAGGACGGGGAAGGGGACGAACCGGACCTCCGCGCCGCGGGCGAGCAACCTCGGGACCAGCTTGCCGTCGGCGGGGAGGGCGACGATCACCCGGTACCCGCGCCCGACGAACGCGCTGATGCTCTCGAGCATCTGCAGGTCCGAGCCGTAGACGTCACCCGACGGGTTCGCGATGAGGACCGTCTGACCGGCATCGGTGGCCGAGGTGCCGGCGAGCGCGTGAGCGTCCAGGGTGGTCTCCGATGCGTCGATGGCGGTCACCGGCCGAGCGCGACGGGCTGGCCGCCGGACGCGGTCCCGACCGAGCCGAGCCGCTCCATGTCACGGAACCACTTCACCGACGCGAGCAGCAGGTGGCCGGCGTTGGCGAGGAACATGAGGGTGTAGGCGGCGAAGAACACCTGCGGGGCACCCAGGAGCACGAAGATCAGGCAGAGGAAGCCGTAGTCGGTCGGGATGACGAGCAGCGAGCGCAGGATGGTGCTGTGGCCGTTCTCCGGAGCCGGGTCGGCGCCGTAGACGCGCTTGAGCTGCTCGTTGAGGATGATCGCGAAGAACGCGACGGCCGCCACGACGCAGTAGCCGATGGGGATGAGCAACAGCGCAGGGGTCGGCAGCTCGAAGAACCGGAACGCGCTGATGAGGACGGCGAGGTGGAGGGACGAGATCTTCGTCGCATCGATGACGTGGTCGAGCCACTCACCGGACGGTGATCCGCCGCCGCGCAGTCGTGCGACCTGGCCGTCGGCCGAGTCGAAGGCGTACCCGATCGCGAGACAGAGCCACACGCCGACACCGAGACCGATGCTCGGGGGCAGGGTCGCGAGCATGATGATGCCGCTGAACGTGAAGACCGCACTGATCACGGTGACCATGTTCGGCGTGAGACCGAGCTGGTACGCCGCCGCGGCGAGGTAGCGACCCGCCTTGCGGTTGACGTAGATCGAGTACGCCGGAGCGCCTCGCGTCCGCTTCTTCTGTGCACCGGCGAGACGGGCGACGATGTCGGAGTACCGCTCGGCGACTTCGGGGTCTTCCGTGGGCTGAGTCATGGGGGCAGTTCGGGTCATGCCGGTCCTTGTGTTCTCATGTGGGTGCTGCAGGCGATCGCTGATTCGGGTGAGCGGTCGTGAGCGGTCGGGCGACGAAGGCGCGCCCGGGTTCGGGTGTTCCGCGACCGGACGGGTGCCGGAGTGCGGGAATCGTGGCGGGGCGCGCACGGTGCCGGACGTGATGCGCCGACGGCTCGGGTAAGTCGTCGCTGCAGTGCGTCGCGGGCGGGTTCGGGTGTGCGGGTCTCGCCAGTGAGCAGCTGTGCGATCGAGCCGTTTTCGGGTGACTCGCCGTGCGACTGCGGGCGGTGATGGTGACGACTGTATCGAAGTGTTGCCCCCTCTGGAAGGGGATTTGTCCTCTTTTCGCAGGACACCCCTCGCTTTGGGGGCATCACCGACAGCAGTCCTGACATCAGTACGCGCCGACCGGTTTGAGCACGACCTTGACGGTCTGCCACATGATCATCAGGTCGCCCGTGATGGACCAGTTCTCGACGTAGTAGAGGTCCAGGCGGACGCTCTCCTCCCACGTCAGGTCGGAGCGCCCGGAGACCTGCCACATGCCGGTGAGGCCCGGCTTGATGTGCAGACGCCGGTGGACGTCCTTCTCGTACTCGGCGACCTCGCTCGCCAGCGGCGGCCGGGGCCCGACGAGACTCATGTCGCCGGTGAGGATGTTCCACAGCTGCGGCAACTCGTCGAGGGAGTACTTGCGCAGGATGCGACCGACGCGGGTGACGCGCGGGTCGTTCTTCATCTTGAAGAGCACGCCGTTGCCCTCGCTCTGCGCCATGAGGGCGGGGAGGACGGCTTCGGCGTCGGTGACCATGGATCGGAACTTGAACATCGTGAAGCGCTCACCGTTCCTGCCGACGCGTTCCTGCCGGAAGAGGACCGGGCCCGGGCTGTCGAGCCTGACGGCGAGGGCGACGAGGGCCAGCAGCGGCGAGATGAGGAGGATCCCGAGGCTCGTGAGCCCGACGTCGAGTGCGCGCTTCATGATGTGGTGACCGCCCTCGAACTGCGGGATCTCCACGTGGATGAGCGGCAGCTCCTCCACCGGGCGGAAGTGGATGCGGGGCCCGGCCACGTCGGTGAGTCGGGCCGCGAGCACGAGCTCGGTCGCCGTGCCCTCGAGGTCCCACCCGAGTCGGCGGACGTAGTCGCTGCCGCCGTCGACGGGGCCGGCGATGATGACCGCGTCGGCGGTGAGGTTCGCGGCGGCCTGGGCGACGCCGTCGATGTGCGCGATGACCGGGACGGAGGTTCCCCGGCTCGAGAACGGCTCGGCCGTCTCCTGGTCGACCACGGCCGCACCGACGACGGTGTAGCTCATGCTGTGCTGCTTGGCGACCTGTTCGAGGACGTACGCGACGTCGTCACGCCGGCCGACGACGACCGTCCGTGCGGTGTACTCACCGACGCGACGACGGCTGAGCAGCCATCTGCGCCACATCCAGCGGGAGGCGAGGAGCGCGAGTGTCCCCGCGGGGAGCGCGAGGATGAAGTAGCCCCGGGCGATGTCGATCTTCAGGATCAGGAAGACGATGGCGAGGATGCCGAAGGCGAACGCGCTCGCGTTGACGACGCGCTTGTACTCGGCGACACCGGAACCGATGATGCGGCTGTCCCGGGTCCTGGTGAAGCCGAGGAAGGCGAGCCACACGAGCACGATGACGCCCGACAGCAGGATGTAGAGCTGCTGGGCCTCGGGGCCGACCGGGTCGTCGCCGAACCGCACGACGAAGGCGGCTGAGACGGCGAAGAGTGCGATGACGCTGTCGGTGAGGATGAGCCAGCGACGGTAGCGCTTCGACCACTCGCGCTGCGTCATGGACTTGACCGCGACGGTGGAGGACTCCGCGCCGAGCGCAGCAGCTCGGCGTCGGACGAGTGCGATGGGTCCCGTGATCGGGAAGGCGTTGTCGTTCACGTCGGCGCTCATGCTCGGGTCGACCCTTCGGAGCGGAACTGGGCGAACGCCGCGCTTCGGGTGCGCGGACGGATCTGTCGGGAGGACCGACGGCGGTTCGGGTACGTCGTCATTGGGTTGCTATCCACTTGTGGGGTTCGGGTGCGGTTCGGGTGCGCGATGCGCAAGGGCGGTTCGGGCCGCCCGCGGAGAACGCGACGTCGCTCGTGTGCCCACGACCGACCGGTGAAACCGGTCGAGATGAGCGTCCCCCTTGGATATCCCTCAACTGTAGGAAGCGGGGGTCATCGGCGGATCCCCCACTCCAGGGGGGTCGCCGCCCCCAATGCTGGGGGTGTGGGGGTCCTTCGACGCGCGATTCCGTCGTCATCGGCCGAGATGACGACGGACCTCGTCGGTCGCTCTCGTCGCCGCCCGGTGGGGGACAGCACGGTCCGCCGACGTCACGCCGGTGGTGGGTGGCGGCTCGGCCGTACGCTCAGCGACTACATTGGTGCCATGGATGGAGCGCGCGCGACCGATGGCGTGATCGCCGACGCCGCCCGCGATCCCATGGCCGATTGGCCCACCGGGCGCCTCCTCTCCACGGCGTCGCGACTGATCGAGCACACCTGGCAGCAGGCCCTCGACGGCATCGGGGTGACCCACGCCGGTCTCATCGTGCTGCACCTGCTCGACAGTGGCCCCGCCAGCCAGAAGGAGCTCGCCCGGCGAGCCCGCGTGCAGAACCAGACGATGTCGCGCACGCTCGACCGACTGGAGCGGGCCGGCCACATCGAGCGCATCGCCGCGGCCGACGACCGTCGTCGTCACGTGGTGAGCCGGACGCTCGCGGGCGATGAGGCCTGGCTGGCCGCACACCGGCTCGAGGCCGACGTCTTCCCCGAACTTCCCGACGAGTCGGCGTTGCGGTCGCAGCTGCTTGCGATCATCCGTTCGGGCGAGTCCTCCCGTTGGTCACCCGAGGACGTCGAACCCGCCTGACCCGCCTGCCGGGCCGCCCTTCGACAGGCTCAGGGACCGTTCCAGGTCCGGGTGCACCTCTCCCGGTCGCTGAGCTTGTCGAAGCGCCCACGGGGAACCTCCGTGATGCGAGGGTGTCCGGCCGGGGCGGCTCTTCGACAGGCTCAGGGACCGTTCCAGGTCCGGGTGCACCTCTCCCGGTCGCTGAGCTTGTCGAAGCGCCCACGGGGAACCTCCATGATGCGAGGGCTTCCGGCCTGGGTGGCCCTTCGGGTGTCTGCTCAGGGGCTGATCTGCGCGCGCCCGTGCCCCGTCCGGGGGGATTCGAGCTGGTGCTCCGAGACGAGAGTGGCTAGTGTGATCAAAGTTTCTATTGTGACTGTTGTGACAGGATGACGGCCGCGACCCGCCGAGGTCGCCGTGATCGTGTCGTCGGACTGGAGAATGATGACCCCCGCACGAACGCCCGGTGCGCAGTACGGCCGCCGCCGTCCCTGGCTGGCGATGGCCCTGTCCGTCGGCGTCGTCACCGCATCACTCACCGTCGGTGCCCTGCCCGCCCACGCGGACGACTACCCGAGCTGGGCCGATGTCGAAGCGGCCAAGTCGAGTGAGTCCGCGAAGGCCGCTGAGATCACGAACATCACCGCGCTCATCACCTCGCTGCAGGAGCAGTCCGACGCCGCGTTCCGCACGGCGCAGATCGCCGCGGAGGCCTACCGTCAGGCGCAGGACGCCGTGACGGAGGCGACCGCCCGCGAGTCGGCGCTGCGCGAGCAGGCCGAGGCCGCTGCGGCCGCCGCCAAGGTCTCGAAGCAGC
>NZ_JACYTW010000035.1:0-40972 GCF_014841395.1 Plantibacter sp. CFBP 13570
GGCCGCGCGGCTTCCCGACGCCGCTCCTCGACGGCGGGCGCCGACGGAACCGGTCCGCGACCGGCCCGCCACGCCGCGCTCCGCTACGCGCCAGTCGCCATCGTCCTTGGGGCCGGCCTCGCGATCGGTGGAGCGGTTCCCGCGCAGGCCGAACCGACGGTAGACGTCATCGCCGGTGAGGCGGTCGTCCTCACCTCGATCGGCGACCCGTCGGCCATGCGGTCCCTCACCCCTGGTCGATCGACGCCGTGGGAGGTCGGCATCAGGACCAAGCCGGAAGCCACACCGGGGTCCATCGACGTGACCATGGTCGGCTCCGGCTCTCCCGAGCTCGGGCTCGTCATGGTGGTCGACGCCTGTTCCGTCCGGTGGACAGCGGCCGGATGCGTCGGCACCGTCGCCCACCTGTTCGACGAGATGGCGGTGCCCGTCGACGGCGTCGAGCGCGCGGTCCTCTCGATGCGCAGCTCGGAGGCGTGGTGGCTGAAGTTCGACGTGCGGATGCCGTCCGGCGCAGCAGTTGCGAACGCCTCGGTCGCCCTCACGGTCACGGCCGAGGGCATCGGTGACGACGTCTCGGTCTCGCCCGGGCCGATCACCACGCTCCCCCGGACCGGTGCGAGCATCGAGTTCGCCGTGTGGACCGCTGCCGGCGCGATCCTCATCGGCCTCGTCGGCGCGTGGTTCGGCGCGCTGCGTCAGCACTCCCGCTCGGCGAGGGGCGCTTGATGAAACCAGGTCGGTCGAGACACGTCGCGGCGGTCGTCCTCGCGACCGCTGTCGCGCTCGTCGCGGCTCCTGCTCCGCAACCGGTGGAGGCCGCATGGCAGGACGCCGAGTCGGGTGCCGCGACGTTCGCCGCACTGAGCATCCCCAAGCCCGCCTACCTCGCCGGAGCAAACGGGTGCTCCATCTCGACGACGTCGGTGCTCGGCGTTGGACTGGTCATCAACTCCTACACCCTGACGTTCACCATGCCGGAGGGGTATGGCGCGGCGGACATCCAAGTCGGCGGCGGGAACACGTCGACCACGATCGCCCTCGCCTCGGCGGCGGTCACACCGGCCGCGACCTCGCCGACGCCGAACCCGACGAGGCAGTACTCCGTCACGTTCAACCGCGGTCTCCTCGACGGACTGCTCACCGGGCTACTCGGCGGAACCGGCTATCTCGGCGTCCGCGTAGCTCCATCGAGCCTGATCGTTCCGCCGCTCGCCCGAGACACGATCTGGACGTCGCCGTGGGCCGTCGTGCAGGTGGGGACGGGCCTCCTCGGCACGAACCCGACGTGCGCCGTCATCGGGTGAGTCGCGCCGGACCGGACGATTCTCTGACGATCAGCTCGAACCCGGCGCGCACCCGCCGCCCCGGACCGATGTGCCCGGCCACGCGTTCGACCAGCATCGCGACGGCCTCGCGGGCGATGGCCTCCTTGTCGGGCGCGACCGTCGTCAGTGACCGCATCGCGTACCGGCCGTCCTCGATGTCGTCGAAGCCCACCACCGCCAGGTCGCGCGGGATGTCGACGCCGCGATCCCACGCGGCGCGCATCGCGCCCAGCGCCATGAGGTCGTTGAAGCAGAACACGCCGTCGGGAGGATCGCCGGCGTCGAGCATCCCGCCCATGACGGCCGCCCCGCTCGCGCGATCGTATTCCCCTTCGGCCATATACCGGTTCGGGTCGAGTCCGGCCTCCTGCATCGCGCGAGTAAACCCGTCCACGCGCTGCTTCGCGGTGCCCGTGGAATGGGCCTGCCGACCGATGGCGCCGATGCGCGTGCATCCCTGTTCGATCAGGTGCCTGGTCGCCACGTAGGCCGCCTCGGTACCGTCGATGGCGACGTGGTCCGCGCTCGCGCCGTAGTCGCGCTCGCCGAGCAGGACGATGGGCTGGGTCGCGGCGGCTGCCTCGACGTCGGCGGCCGTGAGGTTGAGCGCGTTGAGCAGCACGCCGTCGAAGGTCGAGGACACCGCTCCCCCGGTGAGCACGGCACGCTCGCGTTCCGGGTCGCCGTTCGTCTGATCGACGACGAGGGTGAGCGAGCGCTTCGTGAGTTCAGGGATGAGGCAGCGGGCGAGGTCGGAGAAGTACGGAACGTCGAGCTCGGGGACGACGAGCGCGATGAGTCCACTGCGGTTGTTGCGGAGTCCTCTCGCGTGCGGATTGGGCCGATAGCCGAGTTCGTCGATGACCGCCTGCACGCGTTTGCGGGTCTCGGCACCGACCCGTCCCGGCAGGTTCACGACGTCCGACACCGTGCGCTGGGAGACGCCGGCCGCCTGCGCGACATCCCGTGCGGTCACTGCCATCCGTGCCTCCCCGTCGGTCGCGCGCGCTCCACCGTGCGTCGGTCCTGACGCAAGCGTACCGACTCCACGCCCGTCGGACACCGGCGGCAACCGATTTCCAAGTCCGTCTTGTGCTACGTAGCACAAGCGGTTAGCGTGTCTCCCTGTCAGCACGGTCGCAGCGAGTCGAAGGAGATGCGCAGCATGTTCGAGAGCCCACCACCCATCATCCGAGCCGCCACATGAGCGCGCTCAACGAGCTGCGAGCGCTGCGGACGCCGAAGGGGGCGGTGAAGCATCGCGACGCCTCCGAGTTCCGCGACAACCGCGCGGCACTCCTCTTCCTCGGCCCCTGGATCATCGGTTTCCTCGTCATCACGCTCGGGCCCGTGCTCGTCTCGCTCTACCTGTCGTTCACCGACTACAACCTCCTCCAGAACCCGAACTTCACCGGGCTGGAGAACGCGCAGCGGATGGTGGAGGACCCCCGCCTGCACCAGTCCCTCGGGGTGACCATCACCTACGTCCTGGTCTCGGTGCCATTGCAGCTCATGGTCGCCCTCGCGATCGCGGTCCTCCTGGATCGCGGCCTGCGCGGGCTCTCGTTCTACCGGTCGGTGCTGTACCTACCGTCGCTCCTCGGCGGCAGCGTCGCGATCGCCGTCCTGTGGCGCCTCGTCTTCGGTTCGAGCGGCCTCGTCAACGCGCTGCTCGCCGTCTTCGGCATTCAGGGGCCCGGTTGGATCTCGGAACCCGACACCGCGCTGTCGACGCTGATCATCCTGCACGTATGGACGTTCGGCGCGCCGATGGTGATCTTCCTCGCGGGCCTCCGGCAGATCCCGCGGCAGTACTACGAGGCGGCGTCGACGGACGGTGCCGGCCGGTGGACCCAGTTCCGGTCGATCACCCTCCCGCTGCTCAGCCCGATCATCTTCTTCAACCTCGTGCTCGGCATCATCGGCGCGTTCCAGTCGTTCACGCAGGCCTACGTGGTGTCGAACGGATCGGGCGGGCCGTCCGACTCGACGCTGTTCATCACGCTGTACCTGTACCAGAAGGGCTTCGGCAGCTTCCAGATGGGGTACGCGTCGGCGATCGCGTGGCTCCTGCTCATCATCATCGCCGCCGCCACGGCCATCAACTTCTGGGCCTCGAAGTATTGGGTGTTCTACGATGACTGATCTCAAGACCCGCCCCTCGTCCGAGGACGGCCTCTCGCCCGATGCGGCCGCCCGTCGCGAGCGGGGCGACGCACAACGCGCCAAGCTCCTGCGCCGACAGCGGATCTCGAGCATCGGCAAGCACGCGCTGCTGATCCTGCTCGGGCTGCTGATGCTCTACCCCGTGCTGTGGATGGTGGTGTCCTCACTCCGTCCGAACGGGTACATCTTCGACAACCCGGGCCTCGTGCTCGACACCTTCGAGGCGTCGAACTACACGAACGGCTGGAACGCTCTGGCGCAGCCGTTCGGCAGCTACCTGGCGAACTCGGCGATCGTGGTCGTCGGGTCGATCATCGGCAACCTGCTCACCTGCTCACTCGCCGCGTACGGCTTCGCCCGGCTGCGGTTCCGGTTCAAGCGCTTCGCCTTCGCGGCCATGCTGCTCACGATGATGCTGCCGATCCACGTGCTGATCATCCCGCAGTACGTCATCTTCGCCCAGCTCGACTGGATCAACACCTACCTGCCGCTCATCGTGCCGAAGTTCCTCGCGACGGACGCGTTCTTCATCTTCCTCATGGTGCAGTTCATCCGCGGCATCCCCCGCGAGCTCGACGAGGCGGCGCGCATCGACGGCGCCGGACACCTGCGGATCTTCGTGCAGATCATGCTCCCGCTCATGACCCCGGCCCTTGCGACGACGGCGATCTTCACGTTCATCTGGACGTGGAACGACTTCTTCGGCCAGCTGATCTTCGTGACCGACCCCGACAAGTACACCTCGTCGGTCGCCCTCCGCTCGTTCGTCGACACCCAGTCGCAATCGGACTACGGCGCCCTCTTCGCCATGAGCGTCGTCACCCTGTTGCCGGTGTTCCTCGCCTTCCTGTTCGGTCAGCGCTTCCTCCTCCGAGGCATCGCGACCACCGGAGGCAAGTAGCCCCGGGGCCTGAGCCACAACCCGTTCCCCCGGTCCCTAAGTCCCCAACCCGGTCCCCGAGTCCCCAACCGGTCCCTGAGCTTGTCGAAGGGCCAACCGATCCACCCCATGCAAAGGAGCATCATGCAACGCCAACCACGATCCCGGTCCCGCCTCCTCGGCTTCGCAGCCGCAACCGCCATCTCGGCGCTCGCCCTCAGCGGCTGCGCCGTCGGCGGTGGGAACGGCGATGCCGCGCTGAGCGACGAGGACGTCACCATCACCTTCAACTGGTGGGGCGCCACGGCCCGCGACGAGCGCACCCGCGCGGCCATCGACCTCTTCGAGAAGAAGTACCCCAACATCACCGTGAAGGGCCAGTCCACCGAGTGGGGCGGCTACTGGGACAAGCTCGCCACGACGGTCGCCGGCGGAGACGCCCCCGATGTCATGCAGTTCGACCAGCTCTACCTCGCCTCCTACGCCCAGCGCGGCGCCCTCGCCGACCTCGGTGCACTCGACGAGTTCCTCGACACCTCCGACCTCAGCGCCGAGGTGCTCGACCAGGGCAAGGTCAAGGACGAGCTGTACGGCGTGCCGATCGGCGTCGGCACCGTCGGCCTCATGGTCAACCGGTCCATCTTCGAGCAGTACGGGATCCAGCTGCCCGACGCGACGACCTGGACGTGGGACGACCTCAACGAGGTCGCCCTGCAGGTGACCGAGGCCTCGGGCGGCGCCGTCCACGGGATGTCCCCCTTCGGCGGCGACATGCCGACCCTCACGCTCTGGGCGCGTCAGCACGGCAACGACATCTACGACAAGGACGGCAAGGTCATCCTGAAGCCCGAGGTCGTGGAGAGCTACTGGCAGTACGCGCTCGACCAGATCGAGAGCGGCGCGGCCCCGAGCGCTTCGCAGCTGGCCGAGGGCAACGGTGTGGCGATCGACCTCATGGACATGAGTACGGGCAAGGTCGCGATGACCTTCCAGCCGTCCTCCGTGCTCACCGCCTTCCAGGCCGCTGCACCCGACCACCAGCTCGACCTGCTGCCGTTCCCGGCGAGCGAGGATTCGTCCGAAGGGTTCCAGTACCTGAAGCCGTCGATGTACTGGTCGGTCTCGTCGAAGTCCGAGCACCCCGCTGAGGCGGCGTTGCTGGTGGACTTCCTCACGACGGACACCGAGGTCGCGAAGCTGTTCGGCACCGAGCGCGGCATGCCCGCGAACCCGGACTTCCAGCAGGCGATCGACCCCGACCTGACGCCGACGGACCGCATCGTGGCGGGCGTCGTCGACGCCGCGCGCGAGGAGTCGGGCACCCCGCCGGCGATCACGCCCGTCGGTGGTGGCGACAGCGAGAAGATCCTCGGCCGCTACAACCAGGACGTCCAGTTCGGCAAGACCACCCCCAAGGAGGCCGCCGAGGCCTTCGTCGCCGAGCTGACGAAGGCGGTCGACGACGCCCGGTAGTAACTCCCCCGCCCTTCGACAGGCTCAGCCCCCTCGGTCCCTGAGCTCACCCCCGGTCCCTGAGCCCCACCCCCGGTCCCTGAGCCTGTCGAAGGGCCCCGACGACACCTCCACCCATCACGACGCATCGGAACGACACCCATGACGCACCCTCTCCTCTTCCCCACCCCGTTGCCGAGCGGCCGCGCCGACTCCACGCCGCAGCCACGCCCGGAGTACCCGCGGCCACAGCTCGTCCGTGACGGCTGGGTCAATCTCAACGGCCTGTGGGAGTTCGAGATCGACGCCGGCGACAGCGGGCTCGAGCGCGGGCTCCTCGGCCGCGAACTGACCGACCGCATCCTCGTCCCGTTCGCGCCGGAGTCGGCTGCGTCGGGCGTCGAGCACACGGACTTCATGGAGGCCGTCTGGTACCGCACGCGTTTCACCGTGCCGGCCGGCTGGCAGGGGAAGCACGGCGTGCTGCACTTCGGCGCCGTCGACCACGACACGACCGTGTGGGTGGACGGGGTCGAGGCGATGCGGCATCGCGGCGGCTTCACGCCGATCCGGGTGCCGCTCGGCGCGGTCGAGCCGGGGCAGGAACTGGAGATCGTGGTGCGCGCCCGCGACACCCGCCACGAGCCGAAAGCCGGTGGGAAGCAGGCGACCTGGTACGGCAACACCGACTGCTACTACACCCGCACAACGGGGATCTGGCAGACGGTCTGGGTGGAGGCCGTCGACGAGCTGCACCTCCGTCGGTTCACCGTGGTCCCCGATGCGGACGCCGCGCGCTTCGACTGCACGCTCATCCCCAGTCGGAATGCCGCGGGGGCGATTGCGACGGTGACCCTGTCCGCAGACGGCGTCGTCGTCGGGAGCGAGACGGCGCAGCTCGGGTCGACGATGTCGCCGTCGGTGCGGCTCGAGGTCCCGGCGGACCAGCAGCGGCTCTGGAGCCCTGCCGACCCGTTCCTCTATACCCTCGACATCGAGATCCGCGATGGTGCAGGCGATGTCACCGACCGCGTCTCGAGCTACGCGGGGCTGCGCAGTGTCGCGATCGACGGCACCGCGGTGCTGATCAACGGCGAGCACGTCTTCCAGCGGCTCGTGCTCGACCAGGGGTACTGGCCGTCCTCGCTCATGACCGCGCCGGACGACGACGCGCTCGTGGCCGACATCACGCTCGGGATGGACGCCGGGTTCAACGGTGCGCGGCTCCACCAGAAGGTGTTCGAGGAGCGGTACCTCTATCACGCGGACCGGCTCGGGTACCTGGTGTGGGGCGAGTTCGGCGATTGGGGGGTGTCCGGCGCGGGCACGGTCGGTCACAACCAGGGCCCGACGGCGTCGTTCATCACGCAGTGGGTCGAAGCGTTGGAGCGCGACGTCAACCATCCGTCGATCATCGGCTGGTGCCCGCTGAATGAGACGCACCAGACGCTGCACGACCGGGTGACCGTCCTCGACGACGTCACGCGGGGCATGTTCCTCGCGACGAAGCTCATCGACCCGAGTCGACCGGTGATCGACGCCTCGGGCTACGCGCACCGGGTGCGGGAGACGGACGTGTGGGACGCGCACTCCTACGAGCAGGACCCGGCGGCGTTCGCCGTCGAGCAGGGCGGGATCGCGGACGGTGAGCCGTTCACGAACCTCGAGGATGGACGCACCATCTCCCTGCCGTACGAGGGGCAGCCGTTCTTCGTGTCGGAGTTCGGCGGCATCTGGTGGAACGCGAAGCTCGCGGCGGCGGACACCGGCGGTGACTCCTGGGGCTATGGCGCGCGGGTGGCGTCGGTCGAGGAGTTCCACGAGCGCTTCGCAGGGCTCGTCCGGGTACTGACCGACGACGAGAACATGTTCGGCTACTGCTACACGCAGCTCACCGACACGTTCCAGGAGCAGAACGGCATCTACGACTTCGATCGCAGGCCGAAGTTCGACCTCGCCCGCGTGCGTGCGGTGCTCGCGGCCGACGCCGCCTACGAGCGCCGAGTCCGACCCTCCGCCTCCTGACCGATCGTCCGGTCCCAGAACCTGTCGAAGGGCCCATATCCCCAACCAGCCGACCCCCGCCGGTCCCTGAGCCTGTCGAAGGGCCCACGGGCTCCCCGCTTCGCCCAGGGACCGGTGCCCGGGTCAGCTCCCGCTGCGTGCCAGCGTCAGCAGGACCGTGAAGGTGTTGAACCACACGTGCGTCCAGATGCCCGGTCCGAGGCGACGGGTCGTCGCGGCGTAGACACCGTTCACCGTGCCGAGCACGAGGATGGTGAGCCCGAGCGTGACCATGGTGACCGGGCTGCCCCAGCCCTCATAGAGGTGGACGATCGCGAAGATCAGCGCGCTCGCTCCCACCGAGACGATGGCCGCCGTGCGGCGCCGGGCGGTCGTGGGCGTCGCCGCACCTCGACGCACGCCGTTCGTCGTCCGCCCGCGGAGGATCGAGTTCCGGAATCCGCGCAGCAGGAGCCCGCGGAAGAGGAGTTCTTCACAGAACGGCGCGACGATCGCCGTGGCGAACACGGTGTTGACCAGCACCCAGACGAGCTCTGGCGACGGCGGGGCGATGTTCGACTTCGGCGTCTCGCCGGTGAGGGCGATGACGAACTGGCCGATCATGCCACCGATCAGCTGGATGCCGACGGCTGAACCGAGCCCGATGAACACGTCGAACCAGCGGAAGCGGAGTCCGAAGTCCTTCGCCCAAGACCCGCTTCCCCAGGTGCGGCAGACGATCGCGAGGGCGACGAGGATGCCGCCGTCGAAGATGATCCACATGATCATCGTGCCGACCTCGCCGGACAGGACGCCGAAGGTCCGCGCGAGTTCGACGACGACGAGGAGCGCGATGATCGCGACGAAGGTCACCAGCGCGGTCGGGGTACCCCACCGGGTGTCAGGCGAGGGGGCGTAGGGCAGGCGCGCCTCGGCGCGGCGGGCTTCGGCACGTTCCTGGCGCGAGCCCGGGCGCAGGGCGGTCTCCGCCGGTGCAGCGGAGTGGTCGCTCATCGCTTGTTCGCGGCGAAGTACTCGCGTGCTGCCGGCACGTACATCTGGACGATCGCGACGATGGTCACGATGACGAAGATGAAGGAGAGCGGGTTGAGGGCGATCAGCCCGGTGATCGAGCCGAGGACGGAGAGGATGCCGACCACGGTGAGGACGATCCGAGCCCAGTTGCGACCCCGGAGCATGAAGAAGGCGAACAGCACGTGGAGTGCGCCGACGATGAACGCGCCGACGGCGGTCGAGATCAGGAGCACGCTCGAGGAGAGCACGCCTCCCGAGGCCGACTGTTCGGCTGCGGCCTCGGCGACGGTTCCGGCCGACATCGCGGCGGTGACGCCGGAGATGACGGAGAGGACGGCGGAGACGACCCACAGCCAGAAGGAGATGACGATCGGCGTGGGGGCGGTCTTGGTACCAGCGGTCATGGCCATGATGCTCGTTTCGGTCGTGGAGGATCCGACGACCGGACCCTGGTTGCTCGAAGGGTATTGCCGCACCCCTGTCCCCCGGAAGGGAGGTATGTCCCGGCCTATCCGTTTTCCGCAAGAACCGCCGCGCCACCGGTCCCTGAGCCTGTCGAAGGGCCCCGCTCCCCGGGCACTCCTCCCGGTCCCTGAGCCGCCCCACCGGTCCCTGAGCCTGTCGAAGGGCCCGGTCCCAGAGCCAACCCACCGGCCCCTGAGCCTGTCGAAGGCCCCGCTCCCTGAGCACTCCTCCCGGTCCCTGAGCTTGTCGAAGGGCCCGAAACCGCCGCCCAGGCACCCTGTCAAGCCCGCTCACCCGCGATCCCGTACCTCTTAACCTGTTCCCCATGACGAACGACACGAACGACACCGACCAGAACAGCAGCGAGGGAACGCCGAAGCCGGGCGGCCTGGGCGAGAACCAGACCATCCCCAACAGCGAGGACGGCCTCGCCGTCGGTCACGACCCCGACGCCTCGAACTTCAACCAGGAGGAGGACCCCGACCACCCGAGCGACGACGCGTAGGGTTCGGGAACGACGAAACGGCGGCCGGTGCAGAAGCACCGGCCGCCGTTTCGTGTGCGGCGTGAGCCGCTATGTGACTAGGCCGCGAGCGAAGCGCGCTGGCGGCGAACCATGACGAGGACTGCGATGAGCGCTGCGCCGAGGGCGACTGCGCCGGCTGCACCCCAGACGACGAACGCCGGAGCGCCGAAGCCGGTGTCAGCGAGGTCGTTGTCGTTGTCGCCCGAACCGCCCGCGCCAGCAGCGGTGACGGTAAGGGTTGCGGTGCCGGGCGTGCCGGAGGTCAGGCCGACTGCTGTGACGGTGTAGGTACCGGTGGCGTTGCTCGGAAGCGTCACGTTGAGGTTGACGGCGCCAGCGGCGGACGCCGCCTTCTCAAGTGACTTCGAGTCAACGGCGGCGAGCGTGGCGCCGGAGGCATTCTCGCCAGTCAGCGTGAAGGAGACGGTCTCTCCAGGCTGGAAGGCCCCGTCACCGAAGGCGACAGTGCTCGTCCCGCCGGGCGTAACACTGCCACTGACGGAGGTTGAGCTGTTCGGAACGTAGGAAGCGTTGGCGGCAACAGGTGCGACGAACAGGCCTGCGAGGGCCAGCGCGAAGACCGCGGTGATTTTCTTGATCATGTGATGTCCCCTTGAAGGCTCTGCAGGTGTGCTCGTGCAATGACAGTGCTGTAACCGACCGCCTTGACGATGTCGTCGAGCGGCGGAAGTAGAGCGTGCCTCCCCGACACCCCCCGAAAACGGGTCAAGAGCGACAACAGTCCTTACTGTAGAGCAAATTCACAGTTAATGGACGCCTGTTGTGTTTCAGAGAGATGAACTTTCGGCGTGGCCACGACTTCCGGGGCTCCCGATGCGTCATATGCCGTCACGCCGAGGTCGACGGTCGTGCTCTCCCCCGGAGCCAGCTCGATCTTGAACTGCGTTACCGGAAACTCGCCGTCGGTGGCCAACTGCGACGGAAGGTCGACACCGTCCCTCTGGACCCCGCCGGGCATGGAACCAGGTGGGGCGTACACGGCAATGTTGAAGCGGAAGTTGCCTGGCGTAACGCCATGATCTCCGCGTCCGGTGACATAGTCGCTCAGTGTCGAGGCCGCATCCAAGGGTGCCGTGTTTGTCAGCGTGAGCTGCAACCCGAGCAACCGCCCACTTGCACCACACGTGGCGACACCAGTCGCCGCCTGCAAGTCGAGGTAGTAGCCCATCTTGCTGCCGGTGGCGTCGTTGACGTACACGCCGAATGCATCATGCGCCTGCTCAGCCGTCGGGAGCAGATCGGTCAGCGTGGTTCCCTCGAGCACCGCCTGCTCCGCCTCGGCCGCATTCCAAATCAGCACACGCCGCTCAGTGCCGGCCTTCGCCAGTGCACCGATGAGCTTGGCCGGATCGAAGCTTCCGGATGCCACCCGGTCGAACACCGCCCCGGATGCCGCCGCGAAGAACGCGTCCTGGTCGACCGGGCTCGGATAGCGGTTGTAGACCTCGCTCAGCAGCAGCGCGCTGGCGTTCTTGCCGGTCAGTTGGTCACCGGTCGGAAGGTCGATCGGCCCGGTGGCGTCGAGCAGGTATCCGAGAGCGATGGGATCGATGCTGAGCACACCGTCCACGCGCGTCCCGAAGCGTTGGAGCCACATCTCCGAAGCGAGTTGCGCCGTCTGCTGGAACCGAGGCGTCAACGTGACGTCCTGCATGAATCGTCCGGTGATGTTGCCGTAGATGCCTGCCGTCTCCACCGGCAGCGGGAGCACGGGCTCGGGGAACCGCGGGAAGTCCGCGGTCGACGCCTGCTGCAACAACGAGATGCGTCCGCTATCGGTCCCGATGAGCGCGAGCGCGCCGGGGTTCCCGCCGCTCGCCCGCGGCTCGGCAGGGTTCTGGAACATCACGAGGTAGGTACGGGGTCCTTCGGCGCCGAGCATCGCGGGCATCAGGTCGATCGCGCGCCTCGCGGCGTCGACCGTGTCGGCGGTCTCGGTGAGGACGGGGCGGAGCTGATCGACGGCTCCGCGGACCTGGCTGATGAGTGGGCCTTGATCGATCGTCCGCACGCGTTCGGCGGCACCTTCCAGCGCGTCGTCTGCCTTGCGCACGTCCTCCTGTGCATCAACGATCGGTTGCAATGGCACCGCGCCGTCGACCGGCTTGAAAAGTTCCGGGCGAAGAGACCCGGCGAGGTTCACGAGCGGCGTGATGGCGCCGACGGCGACGTCTTCGGTCGCCCCGGCCAGCTCACGGACGGCGGTGAGGTTCGGCCCGACCCATGGGACGACCTCGGCGGCTCGCCATATCGGATCACTCGTCAGGCCGGCGGCCGATCGAGCATGCGCAGCCAGCTCGCGTGCGGTCTTGCCGGCCGCGCCGGGATCATCGGCGACGACCTGCTCGCGAACCGTCTGCGCCAACGGGACCGCCGCCTCGAGCTCGCCCTTGGCGAGGAAGGCGCGCACGCCGATCCAAGCCACGGCGGCGACGAGGACGAGGACGAGACCACCAACGATGAGCAGCGTCCTGCGACGGCGCACCTTCAGGCGTTCGTCACGCGCGCCCTCCCGACGACGGGCCCGCGAACTGGCGCTCGACCTCCGGCGGGAGCCGTCAATGCGGCTCGATCCCTCGGACCGTCGGGCGGCGGGGCGATCGCCGGAAGATGAACGACGGTCGTCGGATGGGGACGGCATGGGCGCTATTCAATCACGACGCCTGTTCCACCGGTCACTGCGGTCACACCGAGCACGAGGACCGAGGCGTTGAAGACGATGTGCGTCACGATGGCCGGACCGAGTCGCCCGGTGAGCACTGCGGCTGTGCCGGTTCCGAGGCCGACGAGGAACGTCCCGACACCGGTGACGAGTGCTTCCGACGGCCCGCTGGCGACCACCAGGTGGAGCGACGCGAACAGCGCTGCGGAGATCACGACGGCGATCCAAGCGGCCCGGCCGGGCAGACTTCCGCGCACCGATCGCAGCACGAGCCCCCGGAAGAACAGCTCCTCGACGACGGGGGCGATCACCGTCGCCGCGAGCACCGCGACGATGAACGAGGCCACGATGAGCGCACTCCCGGCCGGCACTCCGCCACCGGCCGTCGACGGCAGTGAGCCGTAGACGACCACCTCGAGGACACTGACGAGGATGCGGAGGAGGAGCCCCGCGGCCAGCCCCCAGAGGAGGTCGATCGGTCGGAAGGAGAGGCCGAGCACGGGCGCACTTCCACGAGGGGACGAGACGGCGAACCGGGCGAGGAGCACCGCACCGAGAAGCGGGACCCACACGAGTACGTAGCCACCGAGGGCGTCGAACGGCTGCGGGATCTGCACCCCGGCACGGATGGTCGCGGCCAGGAGCGCTGCGACCGCGAGCCCGATGAGCGCGATGGTCACCCTCGTCCTGGCGCGTCGCGTGTCCGTGCTCGAAGGGGTTCCTGGGTCGTCCGTCACGGTCGCAAAGCTACGCCACGCGTCGACCCGCTCGATCACGACGCTCGGGAACAGCTGACGGTTTGTGGCACCATGGCTCACAACCCCCTCTTCGGGGCCGCCTCCAACCGAGGTGCCATGCTCTCCCCTCTGACTGATCGGATGCCACCGCGTGGAGCTTCGTGACTATCTCCGTGTCCTTCGCAAGTACTGGGTGCTGATCGTCGCGCTCTCGCTCCTCGGGGTCGCGATCGCGGCGACCTACTCGCTCATCAAGACGCCCGAGTACAGCTCATCGGCCAAGGTGTTCGTCTCGACGCAGTCCAGCGAAAACGTGCAGGAACTGGCTCAGGGCAACACCTTCACGCAGCAGCGCGTGAAGACCTATGCGGACCTCGTCACCACGCCGATCGTGCTCCTCCCGGTCATCGGCAGCCTGCAGCTCAACATCACCTCGGCCCAACTCGCCGAACAGGTGACGGCCTCAGCGCCGCTCGACACCACCTTGATCGAGATCACCGTGTTGAGCCCGGACCCGGTGCTTGCGGCCGAGATCGCGAACACCACCGCCGAGAGCCTCACGAACGTGGTGTCCAAGATCGAGACCCCGGAGGACGGCGCGTCCAGTCCGGTCAAACTCACCCGCGTGCAGGAAGCCGACGTTCCGAACGTTCCAATGAGCCCGAACGTTCCGCTCAACATCGCGCTCGGCCTGCTCGTCGGTCTCGCGCTCGGTGTCGGTTTCGCGGTGTTGAAGGAGACGCTCGACACGCGCATCCGCAACGAGCGCGACGTCGAGGGCGTTACGGACATCCCGCTCATGGGCGGCATCGCCTGGGACCCGAAAGCGAAGCAGCGTCCGCTCATCGTGCAGGCCGACCCGAAGAGCCCGCGCGCCGAGTCGTTCCGCAGCCTCCGCACGAACCTGCAGTTCCTCGACGTGACCGACCAGCCACGCAGCTACGTCATCACGTCCTCCATTCAGAGCGAGGGCAAGAGTACGACCGCAGCGAACCTGGCGATCGCCCTCGCCGATGCCGGCCACAAGGTTGTACTGATCGACGCGGACCTCCGCCGCCCCAAGCTCGCGAACTACTTCGACATCGAGGGCGCCGTCGGCCTGAGCGACGTCCTCATCCGGCGCGCCACCCTCGACGACACGATGCAGCCATGGGGTCGTGGGTTGCTGCAGATCCTGCCGGCAGGCGCCATCCCGCCGAACCCGAGCGAGCTGCTCGGTTCCGTCGTGATGCAGAAGCTGATCCGTGGGCTGGAGCAGCAGTTCGACTACGTCCTCATCGACGCACCGCCGCTCCTGCCGGTCACCGACGGCGCGCTCCTTGCACGTCACACCGGCGGCGCCCTGGTCGTCGTCGCAGCGGGTCGCACCCACAAGAACCAGTTGAAGGGCGCCATCGAGTCGCTCGCCCATGTGAACGCCTCCATCGCCGGCCTCGTGATGACGATGGTGCCCACCAAGGGCCCTGACGCCTACGGGTATGCCCGGTATGGCTACGGCGCCGGCTACGGCTACGCCGAGGACGTGAAGAAGTGACCGGTTCCTCCGGAACCCACGATCGACCGTTCTCGGTCCTCTTCGTCTGCACGGGGAACATCTGCCGCTCGGCACTCGGTGCGCAGATCCTCACCGCGAGGCTCGCGGCCGCCGGCGTCACCGCGGGTGGGCGGCCGATCGCCGTGTCGAGCGCTGGGACGGGCGTCGGCCAGGGCCTCGAGATGCCTCATGAGGTCGTCGAACAGTCGCGCCGCTTCGGTGGCTCACCCGAGGGCCACATCCCCACGCCGCTCGACCGCGACCTCGTGGCCGAAGCCGACCTGATCCTGACGGCGACCCGCGAGCACCGCAGCGTCGTGGCACGGCTCCTCCCCCGCGCCTCCCGCGTCACGTTCACCGTGCCGCAGTTCGCGAGGCTCGTCGCAGAGACCCACGTCGTCTCCGACCCCTGGACACTCGTCGACGAGGTCGCCGCGCAGCGCGGCTCCGTCCCGCCGCCCGAGGACCCGGAGGACGACGACATCGAAGACCCCTACCGCCGGAGCGCGTCCACCTACGCGCGGGTCGGCGACCAGATCCACGACCACGTGTCCGTCATCGCGGAGCGACTCGCTCAGGCAGGCGACCGAGCGTGACGCCCAAGCAGAGCAGGTCGACCTATCGCGCGGGCGATCGCAAGGAGACCTTCTGGGATCGGCTCGGCTCCAAACGTCGGACGCTGGCGATCATCGGGCTGCTGCTGTTCCTCATCGCCGACGTCGTCCTCGTGGGGCTCGCCCTCACGGCCAACGGCCGCAGCACTGATGAGCCCACGCAGCGCCCGATTCCGACGTTCGGCGGGACGCCGTCGGACACTGCCTCGCCGGAGGTCACCGAGGAGCCCGTTGCCGCTCAGTCGACCGAGCGGTTCATGGCTGCTGGGAACGCCTCGGTCCTGTGGCGTGCGACGCAGGGCACCTGCGAAGCGCCCGCCGTCGTCGAGCGCAGCGAGGACGCGGGGGTCACCTGGGCGGCGATCCCGACCGCCCAGGCGTTCGACCTCCGCGTCGTCTACGCCCTCACGGCGACGAGCGAGGACGAGGTGCAGCTCGTCGGATCAGCCGGCGCGGAGTGCGCGGTCGGCGGATTCTCGTCGACCGACGCCGGCGACACCTGGGACTCCTCGCCCGAGTTGCTCTCGACCGTCGCGTACCAGACACCGGCTGCAGCCGATGGCTCGAGCGCTGTTGTGCTGGCTGGTCAACCAGTCGCCGCACCGTGTCCAGGGGTCGAGGCCATGGCGACGGGGTCCGAGCGCACCGTAGCCGCCTGTTCAGCTGTGCTCGCAGAGTGGGACGCGACGACCGGATCATGGTCGGCGATCCCGTTCGCCGGTATCCACGCCCTCGATGTCCAGGCCGAGCAGATCGTGTTCGCCGCCCGAGGCGTTCCGGGGTGCGTAGGACTTGGCGTGCTTCGCGTGTCGGGCGCCACGCTCACCTCGGCATCCTCAACTGAGAGCATCGGCTGCGTTTCCGACGCCGACCTCGCGGCACCGGCGGCACTCGCCTCCAGCGACGGCGCGAGCTGGCTCTGGGTAGGCGACGCGCTGTTCACCACGAGCGACGGCGGGGTCACCTGGACAGCGCTCGCGCCCTGACCCACTCTTCAGAAGCCAGTCGCCGTAGGGTTTTCCCTACATTTGTCGCTCTCGTGGCCCAAATGGGTGACATCCACCAAAAAGGGGACAGATGTTGCGTATCTTGACCGCTAGTCTCAACAACACCGATACAGCCGCGTATCGAAACAGCGATTCCGCCCATCGTCATCAGTACTAACTACGTGTTCCACCACGGAGACCGCATGCTGTCGCAGCCTTCCGTGCCGCTGCCAACTACGGCTGCGAGCACTGCCCCCGCCCCAGCTCCTGTCGCCGTGCGCGATTGGCGCCGGGTGTATGCGAACCGTCTCGCCTTGACGGATGCGTTAGTGCTCATCTGGGTCGTCTTTGGTACGCAGATGGTGTGGTTCGACTTCGAACAAGCAACAACTTCTGTCGACTTCGATGCAGCTCGCGTAGCGGTGAGTTACACCGTCATCTCAGTGGCATTGATCGGCGCGTGGATGATCGTCCTGCGGGTCTTCGGAACCAGGGAGGCGCGCCTAGTCGGTAGCGGGAACGCGGAGTACAAGCTCATAGCGGACGCCAGCATTCGATTGTTCGGGCTCGTCGCCATCGTGGCATTTCTCGTGAAGATAGATATCGCCCGCGGATACATTCTGATCGCATTTCCCGTCGGTATCCTTGTGCTCCTGCTATCGCGCTGGATGTGGCGGCAGTGGTTGTCGGTGCAGCGCGCTCGCGGAAAGTACTCCTCGCTCGTCCTACTCGTCGGGTCCGTGGACTCAGCCGAGCACATCGCGGCCGAGCTGGGTCGATCGACGGATGCCGGCTACCGCGTCGTCGGTGCCTGCGTTCCGACCGGCAAGGTCGGCGGCACGCTCGGGTCGACGACGATCCCGGTGTCCGGCACCGTCGACACCGTGCTGCAGGCGCTCGAAGCGACAGGTGCGGACACGGTGATCATCACGAGTTCCGACGAGCTCACGCCGGTACGGGTCAGGCAGCTCAGCTGGAGCCTCGAGCCCGGTCGCCAGCACCTCATCGTCGCGCCGAGCCTCACCGACATCGGTGGACCGCGCATCCACACGCGGCCGGTGGCCGGCCTGCCGCTGATCCATGTGGAGACCCCGCGTTACGAGGGCCGGAAGCGGTTCTCGAAGCGGTTCTTCGACATCCTCGGTTCCGGCGCGATCTTGCTCGTCGCGTCGCCGATCCTCCTCGTGGTCGCACTCCTCGTGAAGCTCACCAGCCCCGGACCGGTGCTGTACCGCCAGGAGCGGGTCGGGCTCAACGGCGAGCCGTTCAACATGCTGAAGTTCCGCTCCATGCGGGTCAACGCCGACGCTGAGCTCGCCACGCTGCTCGCAGCGCAGGGCACCAGCGACCGGCCGTTGTTCAAGGTGCAGAACGATCCGCGCCTGACGCGCGTCGGCGCCACTCTGCGAAAGTTCTCGCTCGATGAGTTTCCGCAATTGTTCAATGTCTTTCGCGGCGACATGAGCCTCGTCGGCCCACGCCCGCAGCGTGAGGAAGAGGTTGCGCTCTACGACTCTGCAGCGAAGCGTCGCCTCATCGTGCAGCCCGGTATGACCGGGTTGTGGCAGGTGAGCGGTCGCTCGGCCCTCAGCTGGGAGGACGCGATCCGTCTGGACCTGTACTACGTCGAGAACTGGTCGCTCATGGGTGACGTCGTCATTCTTTCGAGGACGATTCGAGCAGTAGTCGCACCCGGAAACGAGGCGCATTGACCGCTCATCACCAGCTGCTGCCGACTAGGTCACCAGCGTCGCCCAAGTGAAACCTCATGAGAGTGCAGCAACCATGACTGACAAATCCGTGCCGTGTTCGGCGATCGTGGTCGCATACGACCATGGTGAAAGTATCCTTCCAACCCTTAGGGCATTAGCCACAGCCGACATCGACGAGGTCATTGTATGGGACAACTCCACTAACCCAGCTACCCGAAAAGCAATTGAAACCGACTCAGTAAACGCCTCAGTGAGGATCGAAACCGATGGCCAGAATCATGGCTTCGGGGGTGGCATCAACCGTGCATCTTTATTGGCCAACCCTGAAGCAGACCTTCTGCTCATTAATCCCGACTGCATCATTGATACCGATACACTCCTTTCACTAAGACAGACGCTGTCGAGCGACTCGAATATCGGCGTTGTAGCACCCCTCATGCGATACCCTAGCGGCGAACTTGGTATCTCGGGCGGACAGAGGCCATCGAGCGCAAAGGAGCTGCTCGCCTTCATCAACGTGGACGCTCTGATCCCAACGCGCCTTCGACCTAGAGCCATGCGCGCGTTCGAGCGACTGAGACGGAGGCCGGGAGCAGGTATGTCGTCTAGTCTCTCCTTTGGAGAGCCTGTGGACGTTGAATGGGTTTCCGGGTTCTGCATGCTACTTCGCCGCGAGGCAGTGGCGGAGGGGAATCTTTTCAATGAAGCCTTCTTTATGTACTTCGAGGATGTGGATATCTGTCGGCGACTTGCAGACCAGGCATGGAGATGCGTCCTCGATAGACGCACCTCGGCGCTCCATTTTGAAAGTACCAGTATGACCAGTTCGGGCAAGAACCGTCACTACTACGACGGACTTGCGACATACATGACGATTCACGGAAACCGAGCCGATAGGGCAGTTGCCAACATTCTGAAGAAAGCGGCGCGTTGAGGATACTAGCGGTAGCACCATGGGTACCAACGGAACGTCGGCCTCGATCCAGAGGGCTCCTGAGGCTACTCGCCAAGAACCATGAGGTCCGGCTGCTATGCGTAGCGTGGACAACTGCCGAAGCCGCTGAAGCGGTGTCTCTCGATGGCATAGATATCCGGGTCATCAGAGTGTCTAAAGCTGAAGGCCTGCTCGGGGTTGCTCTCGCATTGGCTACTGGGAGATCCCTTCAACAAGGATACGTTCCCACTCGCATTCGTCGGATTGTTTCTGAAGAGATTCAACGTTACCGCCCGGATATCTGCTATTTCAACGTGATTCGATCTGCGCACCTAGTCCCGGCACGTCGTCGCGACGAGCCACGGATGATTCTCGACATTGACGAGCGGAGGAGCGACTACTACGGCCTACTTGCCGCGGAATCCAAGAGCCGACTCTGGCGCCTAATCTCCCGCATAGAGAAACCGCGGATGCGCCGTGCGGAGGTTCAGGCAATGGACCGTTATGAGACAGTGATCGTCTCATCGCCAGACGATCGAGTAAAACTTCCGGACACCACCCTGGTGCGCAGCCCTACTCTGCAAGCGATCTCCAGCCAGTCGAGCCTAGTTGCGAGAAAAGGCTATCGACACGGGGTCGTCTTTGTCGGTCGACTCAGCTACTACGCTAATATCGAGGCGATTGAGTGGTTTGCACTCAGAGTTTGGCCGCTTGTCCGAGCTCGCGAACCTGAGGCAATCCTCACGATCGTCGGCGAGGATCCGCCGGAGAGCCTCAAAAGGCTGGCGGACGAATCGATAGTAGTGACAGGGAGAGTTGAGCGGGTCGCTCCGTACTATCAAAGCGCACTAGTTTCGGTAGTTCCAGTCGAGTACGCCACAGGGGCCCAGATGAAACTAATCGAGTCAATGCAGCTCGGAGCGGCAAGTATTATCACTCCGCGGGTCGCAACAGGCATGGGCCTTCTCAATGGCACACACGCCTTGGTCATAGAGCGAGATCCAGCCGCATGGGCCACCGCCGTTTTCTCTTTGCTCCGCGACCATCGGAAAACTGATCAACTGAGAATGGCCGCGGCTCATTGGGTTAAGGAGAACTACTCTGACGACGCGATCCTTTCCTCTATCTCGCGGATCGTCGACCGAAATCAACCATAGGAAAAAGATGCTATCCACCCTAGACCGTGATTCGTTGTCTCAGTGGCTGAGGCGTTCAACTACGAACTTGGTGCTATCGCCCAGAATTGTACCGCGCCGGGTTCGCGCCCAGGGACTGCGCCTCCTCGGCGTGCCGTTGGGACAATCACTCATCCAACATCGCGTCTACATCGAAAACTTTAACCTCGAAGTCGGCGACAATGTCAAAATCGGGCACGGAGTGCGAATCCTTGGAGCGGGGCGAATAGAAATCTCTGACAACGCCTCGATCAGCGATTATGTCACTATTGACACGGATCGCCACCTCGGTGAGAACAGCGTTTGGTCAGCACCTCTTAGAATTAGCGGCACGATTCCTCCAGGTTCGACGATCGGTCCACGCTATGCATCCTGGCCGCAGCTATCCGTATCTCTTGGGCCCGAAAGTTGAGAGAAGCTTCCGTCAATCGCGGCATAATCTCGAACCTTTCGGCCGGATCGGTACTGATCGGGGTCAACCTCGCAGCGATTCCGGTTTCGATTCTGATCGCGGGAGCGAGTGACTACGGGGCTTGGGCCGTCTCGTATGGCCTTATTACATTGCTTGTTCAGACGGACCTCGGACTGGCCTCCGGTCTAGTCAGGCAATTGGCGCACGCCCGACACAAGGACGGCGCGGAAGAGGAAGGCAGATTAGCGACCGCGGGCCTGCTTCTCTTTATCGCACTTGCCGTCACCCTTGGTCTGCTATCCCTTTTTGTTCTGCCCATCTATTACTCGATGGCGGTGGATCCAATACCACACGAGTTGGCCCAGCAGATGACTCTCACTGCCGCAGCTTCAGTCGTAGTCGGGCTTGCAGGACGCTACTACATCGCGATAGCCCAGAGCTACGGGCAGTTCGGAACGGAGCGGCTTGCGGCGGTTATCGGTCAGATAGCACGACTCGCCATATTACTAGTCGCTGTCGCAGCTTCGGGAAATATTTTCGTGGTGCTCATCGCGGACTTGATCGGGCTCACACTGTTACCGCTGGTGCTTGCGCCCATCCTGTATATCCGGCGGTATCTATCTCGACCGCGAATTGCGGATCGGGCGCTCGGTGATTCAGGTAGATCTCTGGTTAGATTTAGCATTCCGACATTCATTTCGAGCTTCAGCACTCTTGGTGCGATCCAAGCACCTTTGTATATCGTTGGCGCCATTCTCGGATTTAGCCAAGCTGCTGGCTTCTCCGCAATCATGCGACTATACCAGAGCGCTCGAACTATGACTGGGTGGATTACTGGGCCCTCCCTACCTGCGGCTTCTAAAGCATCCGCGCGCTCCGACCGCGAGGCCTTGAGGAGTCTTCATTGGGACAGCCTGTCTACCTCATACCTCTTCGCGCTCGTAATCGCGGCTCCATTGCCATTCGTAGCTCAGAAAGTGCTAACTCTATGGTTAGGTGAAGGCTTCTCGGACCAGAGTATGGCTCTAATGCTGGTGGGACTCACCATTCTGATCAATTCTGTTTACGCACCTGGGGTAGTCGTTGCGACAGGAGCCGGACGTCCTGGGATTGTCGCCGGCAACAACGTCATCGTGCTCGTGCTCACCGTCGCTCTGTCCTGGTTGGGAGCAACATTGGCTGGCGTGACCGGGGGTGCTGCTGGATTGCTTCTCGGGACAGCGTTAGTCTTCCCATTCAGCCAGGTCCGTACCACCCGGGTCACTGGTCTGAAGATGACACGCGTCTACCTTCTTTTGGCGCCCCTCACCGCGATCAGCCTGGTGCCGGGCTGGGTTCTCTCGTTCACGCCGCTCGATCGAGCTCCAACGGTCTCCGTTGCAGCTTCCTACGGATTGACCGGCATCATTATTTGCGCCCTCGCGCTACTGCTTCGTCGGAGAGCCAAGGCTTGGGTGCTAAAGACACCCTGAGCCGCGGACGCGATACCTACGACAAGCCAGAAGAACGAACTGTACTGCGTAATCATCGCGACCGTCATGATTGTAGGTACCTGACCAACGAGGGCAATAAGGGCGGGGTTGCGAGAACCCCTGAACACCCCGATAGCGATGAACAGAATGGCCATGACAGCTAGGCCAACCGCCAACCATCCCATGTTAAGTCCCAAGAGAACAAAACTGTTATCGACAGACCGAGCCGCTCCACCTGCGTACGCACTTGATAGATACCCCATTTGTCCATCGTACAATTGGACATATGTTCCTGAAGAGCCGAATATCCTGATCGTCGGCAAGAGTGACAACATAAGCAACCTGTAGTTGCTACTATCAGATACTTCGTCTCCGGCCGCGGAAAAGGACTCTGCTATCATCGGCAACACCAGAATAGACGCTAGTACCATCACGGAAACGACCAGGATTCGCAACCCGGTGCGTATTGTGTGAGCTCGGAGAATGAGAATAGACAGACCTAGGGAAAGCACAGCCGCGAGAAGCGCGTTACGGGACAGCGTGGCGCCGGTCCCGATTAACATGAGGCCCACGAGTGCAGCCGTGGCCGGAGTGCGGAATCCCGCGAAAATGGCGAATGGTATTCCCATAGCCAATATGTTCCCAAGAGCAATCGAATGCCCGAACACCCACTCGCTACGCGGAGTTCCCCCTCTGTATTGGATCCACGCCCAAGTTCTGAATGTGAATGAGTCCGCGAATGTAAGAGCGGTGAATGGGTGCCAATCCAAGGCAAGCTCCACCACGGCGCACGCCGCCACTAGCCCGACCGCGATAGCAACCATTCTTGCGATCTGCGCCATGCCGAGATCCAAGAAGAGAGCACGCCCTACAAAATAGGGAACAACCCACTGTCCAAGCAATACCAGCGCGTCGTTGAGGTCCGCAGCACCGGTCGCCGCTGCTACTCCCGCGACAACCCCCAACCCAATCAGGCACCAGTCTGAAGGTCGAAACCGAACATGACGTCTGCGTAGTGTTGACAATGCGACGACACCTGTCACGATGACGAGGAGTGGTACAAATGGAGTGGTAGGCGCAGAAAGCCAGTAGGGAACGAAGCAAGCCACGGCGAGCCAGAAGGTGAGCGCGGCCTGGGAACGATGGCGAAAGATTGAAATCGCGGCCAGTACGAAACATATCCCGAGGAACGCTGCGGTGGCGAGGACGACGGAGTCCACGGCTAGATCGTTTTCACTCGCACGGCATTGTTCATTGAACGATCCATCCATAAAGAATTCGACTCGTACGCCGCCTGCCACGCATTCGAGAAGTCCGTTGGCTTCGATAGACGTCGCAGGACGTCCTCCGTATCCGCATCTTCCATTAGGACATCACTTACGCCGATTTGCTCCAGCGAAGGTCGCACCTTTCCGCAGTAGGGAACACTAACCGTTGGTATACCCAAGGCTGTGCCTAACAAAGCGGGATGCATGCGCACGCTAAGTATGGCGTCAGCGGATCCGATCGTTGACACCAGATCTCCGACTGAATGGGGTGTCACAAGCTCCATAGGCGGTAGCGTTTTCATGAAACGATAGTCTCCTCCGCCGATCACGAGACCCACTGCTCTGCCGTCGAGATGTTCTATCAATTCGCGGCAGAAATCTGCCCATCTAGATATATCAACCTCGGCCTCGTGAGCATCGTTTCGACTATTGATGTCCAGAAGATTGAGAAGAACTTTCCCTCTCAATTCAGGTAGCTCAGTTCGGTATTTCGCGAGGCGTGGATAGAGAAACGAGATGCCGTCTGGCTGAACATCGGGCCTAGGCAGGCCCAATCTCTCCAGCTCAGTGGCCGACTTGTCATCGCGGACGGCAACGATCGCATCGCGCAGCAGCCGTTTTGCCAGCTCGCTGTATCGCCCGCCTGCCAAGCGGCGTACCTCTACTCCATGAACTACCAAAGGCGCATTGCCTCGAGCAGCGATGAGGCGTCGAAGTTTGCCACCAATCTCACGTCGCCAGTTTCCGTTGAGAAAGCCGCCGCCGGCGAGCACGGTCAGGTCAGCAGTTCGAGCCCGCGACTCGGTCCGTCGCTCCGACACGTAGTCGATGCCCGAATCGACTTGAGCCGATCGCGTGCGAGCAGGATCAACACTCAGCACCCGATCGACGCGCCGCGCCGCAAGCTCTTCCAAGTAACCAGCCAAGATCGCCTCGTCGCCGAGGTTGTTGTAACCCCAACCGCCCGCAAGCTGCAACATCGAGTCCCCAGTCCAGACGTACAGTGTGTGATGCGACGTCTCCAGGAGGAGACTATCGCGAAAGTGGCGAACTGTACGCTGCGCTGCAGTCGAGCGGGTCAGACGCGGCCTTGGTTCACAAGCGTTCGACTGGTTCTAGGAGGCCGCGGCTCGCATCCTCTCTCGATCTCGCATCTCGCTATGCTTCAGTCCGGAACGGTCATTCCTTCGCCTCCCCCAGGCCGCCGAGAGAGATGGCCCGACGTTGCCCGCGGAATCTCCATTTTGTTAGCAGTCCTGTTACATATGCACATCTAGAACTTCGTTACCGTGGTGGATGACCCCGCGGTCTCCATCTGGGATGTCGTCATTCGGGGCACTGCGTCGGCGCGAATGCCGCGATTTTGCCATTTCTGGCGTTCTGACGGCTCGTGCAATATTACGGCCGTGGCGTACACTCTGAGATCGCAGATTGTCGGACGCTACTATCCCTATGCTATCTGGCTACTGATCTTCAGAATGTTCTTCGTCATGATACCCCTGGGAGACCAGCCGCGTCGCATGGCCAGCTTCAGCGATGGATTTTCTCAACTAATGTGGCCCGATCCGACTATTTGGTACCTCTTCGCGTTAGTGCTCTTTTTCGTTATGGCGAAAGTGCTACTCCGCGTCCTCGGACATTGGTCCTCGCGTCCGTCCTAGTATTGAGCATCGTGTCTCGCATGCTGGAACTGGACCTGGCTACGGAGTCGATGACCAGAAGTTCTTTCTATCTGGCCGGAGCACACTACCCACAGGTAGTCTTATTGTTCGCGAAGCGCACAAGTTGGGACAACGCTGCTGTATGCTTGTTGATTTACCTCGCCTCGATCTCACGAATGCTCCTTTTAGGAGAAGATCGTCCCGGTGTTTTTGTGCCCGCCAGTATTTCCGCGGTCGCAGCAGGGGTCACTTTAGCCAAACTCGTCGGCGCGAGGAGGTTCGCGCATCCCATTGGTTTCCTCGTCGACACACATTGCCTGTATTTCTCCTGCAACCCTTGCTCGTGATCGGTCTGAATCTCGTGCGCGCGCCAATGAACCTCCCGACTTCACCGGTGTGGTCCTTCTACCCAGCACTTGCTAGCATCATCATTGCGCCAGTCTCTTTCGTGACGCTTTACGCCGCCCGCGTCACGCACCTAGGCTGGCTGTTCGGAGTGCCACCCGGAATAGGGCGAGGCCGGCGGATATCGTTTGGGTCAGGTCTGGCGGGAAGTTAGCTAGTTGTCGCCCGGCGCAGGAACCCAATCCGGTGGAAATTCTGTATCCCTGAAGTTAGGCGCCGGTGGTGTCGCTCCGATTGCAACGGACCTGATCTAGGTCCGCCGCCTCGAACTCGTCGACGAGGCGAGCGAAAATGTGGAAGCGCCGCAAGTCTGACAGGATCAGTCCAACTGTGGTGTGAACGGCGTGACGCGATCTACATCGTTTCGGCGAGTATCCAGCTACTGTGCGAGGAGCAATGTGGTGCGTCCTGGCAGTGCTCTCCAGCGCAAGTGCGACAGCAGGCGAGTACACCATACGCGCTTCAGGCGATTGCCGGCGCGATGTACGGAATTCGTCTCGCGTCATCATCAGACTCCGATTCCGATTCCGTCGAGATCGTTCCGGGCGCATCGGCAATCATCCGGAACCGCGTCGAATAGCCTGGTCTGAGTGTTCCTGACCTGCAATAATCGTTAGCCCTGAGTGGATCGTCGGATCGCCGCTCGGGCAGATACTGCTGATGCTCGTCCGCACGCGCTCGGTCCGCGCGGCTCGCGCCGCAGCGAACACCGCCGCACCGCGCGCCTGGTCACCGTCACGGCAGCTGCCGGCAGGCTCGCGTCACTCGGAGCAGCCCGCCGGCTTCGTCGTTTGCGGGGGTGGTCCCGCACACCGGTGCAGCTCGCCCAGAGCAGCACGGCGAGGCGGGAGCAATCCCCCACTCACCCACAGCACGACATCCGTCGCGCGTCTACGCTAGGCAGCACAGCGGCGACCCTCGACCAGGTGTCGCCGCCGATCAGGGGGAGACTCGAGTGGCACGCAACGAGGAATCACGTCCGGATTCCGGTCATGAGGCTGAACCCATTCCCGGACCCAAACGCCCCACCTCCCGCCGCGACTTCTTCCGCGCCGCGGGCTTCGGCGTCGCGGGTCTCGCTGCCGGCGGTGCGGTCGCCGGCGGGATCGCAGCCGCCACCGCGTCCAACCCGCAGGAGGACTACGGCTTCACGCCGCTCCCCAAGCGCAGCGAACCGGGGTTCGACCACGTCGTGGTCGTGATGTTCGAGAACCGCTCCTTCGACCACATGCTCGGCTGGCTGTACCCCGCGGGTGGAGAGCCCGCCGGCCAGACCTTCGACGGCCTCGCCCAGGGCGACTACAGCAACCCCGGCGAGTCCGGCGAGGCCGTCCCCGCCCACGTCTACACGGGTCCCACCGACCAGATCATGGCCCAACCCGATCCGGACCCCGGCGAGTTCTACCCACACGTCAACACGCAGCTCTTCGGCACCATCGACCCCGAGAGCAACGGCGACCTCCGCAACCCGCTGCAGCCGCCGTGGAACCTTCCGGCTGACACCTCCTCCCCCAAGAACGACGGCTTCGTCAAGGACTACATCGTCAACTCGACGCTCGCCCGCGGCCGCAAGCCGACGCCCGAGGAGTACTCCACCGTCATGGGCGGCTTCTCCCCCGAGATGCTGCCGGTGCTGTCCACGCTCGCCAAGAACTTCGGCGTCTACGACCACTGGTACGCGGCGGTCCCCTCCCAGACCTTCTGCAACCGCTCCTTCTTCCACGCGAGCACCTCCCACGGGTACGTCACCAACATCGAGGGCGACGGCATCGGCAAGTGGCTGAGCGCACCGGCCGTCCCCACTGTGTTCAACCGCCTCGAGGAAACCGGCAAGACCTGGCGTGTGTACTACGACGCCCAACAGGTCGTCTCCCTCACCGGTCTCCTGAGCGCGCCGTCGATCGAGCAGTACTGGAAGAGCAACTTCCGCAGCATGGAGCAGTTCCACGAGGACGCGGCGAACGGTGATCTGCCCGACTACGCCTTCGTCGAACCACGCATGGTGTTCGACCACAACGACATGCACCCGCCGGTCGTCCGTCCCGACAACCCGGGCCGCGATGACGTCGACCCGGAGCTCGACTCGGCCTACTCCGACATGCGCGCCGGCGAGCAACTCCTCGGCGAGGTCTACACGGCGATCAAGCACGGGGCGTCGACCACCGGCTCCAACGCGATGAACACGGTCATGCTCGTCACCTTCGACGAGCACGGCGGCATCTACGACCACGTCGCACCACCAAAGGCGACCCCGCCGTCAGGCAAGCCGGAGGCCGGCGAGATGGGCTTCACCTTCGACCGCCTCGGCCTGCGGGTGCCGACCATCGTCATCTCCGCTTACACGAAGGCCGGCAGCGTCATCAACGAGGAGATGCACCACGGCTCACTCATGAAGACCCTCGCCGAACTGCACGGACTCGACCCGCTGACCGAACGAGACCGCACCGCCACGAGCATCTTCAACGCCGTGAACCTCACGTCCCCACGGCAACCGGTGCTGTGGCCGACGGTGACGCCCGCCTACGTGCCGCCGAACCCCGAGGCGAACGCGCGGGCCGACAAGGACAAGGACCGCAAGCGACCACTCACGCCGCCGGCGCTCGGACTCATCGGGATCCTCCTCGCGAAGTACGAGCCAGGAGCGCCGCTGCCGGACAACTACGCCGACGCCTACGAGGTGCTGACGAGGCACGGTGAAGGGCTGTTCGGCACGCGGGACTGAGGGGGCGGGGCTGCCCTTCGACAAGCTCAGGGACCGAACCGGACCGCGACGGATGCGAACGCTTCGGTTCTTCGCACCGCTCCCGCCCCCTGAGCACCCCGACGGCCGCTGAGTACCCCGCCGGTCCCTGAGCGCCGCCCCCGGTCCCTGAGCACCCCCACCGGTCCCTGAGCCTGTCGAAGGGCTGCCACCTCCGTCGAGGTGCGACCTCAGAACTCGACGTCCGCCACCAGCGGGAACTCGGTGATCGGCTCATCGCCGAACGGGGCGAGTTCCAGGTACGTCGGCCGGTCGTCCTCGATGAAGAGGAGCAGGAACGCGTTCGCGGTACTCGCCTCGAGGACCGTCTGACGCGTCGGGGCCGGCCGGCCGCCGCTGTCGCCAATCAGGTCGATCGACGGACAGGTACCGCACCCGCACGTCCCGTGCACCATGACGCCCGGGAGTTGTCCCGCCCACCGTTCTCGATCGGAGGCGGCGATGGCCCGGTCGGCACCCGGCTCCGTACCGCGGGCGATCAGGGCGACGATGAGGTCGCGCTCGCGGTCGGACAGGGGGCGCATATGGCGAGTGTACGCGGGCGACGCGAGAACTCCCTCGCTGCTCGCAGAGCCCGGCGAGGCATTTGCGCGCAACAGATGTTGGCTAAATATCCCAGGTCAGCGGAAAAATCGGTCGGCGTTCGAATGTCAGAGGCTCATGTTTGGATGGTCCCATGTCCAGCAGCCCACGCGTTCCCCTCGGTCCGGTCTCCGCCGACCCCTTGGGCACGCTCGGCGAGACGGTGTCCGAGCTCCTGCGCACCTGGTCGGGTGCGCTCGACCCGATCCGGCCGGGCGACGACGCCATCGAGCAGCTCGCCGGCATGAACGACGCGGGCGTGGTCCGCGTCCTCGACCAGCTGGGTGCGGTGCAGCACGTGGTCGAGGTCCTGGCAGCACGTGTCATGGGCTCGGTGTCCGAGCGCTCCCGCGGCGGCATCGTCGGCCACGACCCGTTGGCCCGCAGCCACGGGTATGCGACGCCGGCCGTCATGCTCTCGGAGCGGTGGCGCATCCCTCGCGGACGCGCCGCCACCATCACCTCGGTCGCCCAGGCGATCACCCCCAAGCGCGCCCTCACCGGCGACGTCATCGAATGCGACCGCCCCGAGATCGCCGCGGCCATCGAACCCCGGCCCGCCGCCGACGCCCCCTGCCTGCCGCTGTCCGAAGGCGACAACTCGACCTGCACCGTCGACCACGACGAGGCGGCCGCCCCATCCGGCTTCGTCCGATCCGCACTCAGCGTCGAGGGCGCGGGCATCCTGCTGCGCGAGCTGCGACTGGTGGGCTCCGGTGTCGACGACGAACGCGTCCACCGCGCCGTCAGCGCCGGCATCGAGCACTGCGACGGTGCACCGCTCGCCGAGGTCAGCAGCCTCGCCAAGCTCGTCCGCACCAGCCTCGACCAAGACGGCCCCGTGCCGCGCGAGATCGCGCTCCGGAAGCAGCAGCGCTGCACCCTCCGCGAACTCCCCGACGGTATGACCGAGCTCCGCGCCTTCCTCGCGCCCGAGGCGGCGGGATGGGTCCGCGCGACGATGGACGCCGTCGTCGGCAAACAGCTGCGGCAGGTCCGGTTCGTCGATCCCTCCGATGAAACGGCCGCGGCGGCAGCAACCAACAGTGAGCTGCCCTCAGCCGATCCCCTCGACGACGCCTACGTTCCGGCCGCAGAGATGCCAGACACCCGCACGATGGACGAACGCCGGGTCGAGGCCCTCGTCGGGGTCTTCCGTCACGCCGCGGGTTGCGAGTCGGCCGTCATGGAACTGGCGCCCGTCTCCCTCATCATCCGCATGGACGAACCCGATCTGGCCGACGACGGCCAATGGTCCGACGGCAAGGCCTACATCGACGGCGTCTCTGAACCGATCTCCGCCGGCACCGCACGGTGCATGGCGGCCGATGGCCGGGTCATCCCGATGGTGCTCGGCGGGCCTTCGCAGGTACTCGACCTCGGAGTTGGCACACGGTTGTTCACCAAGGGGCAGAAGATGGCCCTCGCCGAGCGCGATGGCGGGTGTGCCTGGACCGGCTGTACCCATCCACCGTCGTATACCGAGGCCCATCACCTCGTCTGGTGGTCACGAGGCGGACCGACCGACCTGTCCAACGGCATCCTGCTGTGCAGCTTCCATCACCATCGCATCCACAACGACGGATGGGAGGTCATCGTGCGCGACCACGTGCCCTGGTTCATCCCGCCCGCGCACATCGATCCGCATCGCATTCCACGACGCGGCGGCAAGCCGAGGCTGCGCGCTGCGTGACGTGCTCAGCACGACCGGACGATTATCTTGACGTCAACCCAATCCACGCGGCCGGACGCTCCGAAGCACTGTTTCCGGTCATTTTCGTTACCCGAACGCGCAAATGGCCGGCGCGCATGGCCTGGGCCAAGCGGTCCCGGCACGTGCGACCGGGCGGAGTGCAGCAATGGAGCTGCCGCTCCGCCTTCCTCTCCCGCTGGGCTCGAACGAAGAACTCTCCCGTAAGCCCTTCGACGAGCTCAGGGACCGGCGGGGCGGTATCGGTCACTGAGCCTGTCGAAGTGCACACGAGAAACCTTGCCCTTCGACAAGCTCAGGGACCGGGGAAGCGCTCAGGGACCGGGGGAAGCGTTCCGGAACGGAGACCGGTCATTGAGCTTGTCGAAATGCACCACGGACGACCTTCCCGATCGGACCAGTCACCCGGAAGACTCTTCGACAAGCTCAGGCGCGTCAGGGCACCCGGCGGCAGCACGAAGCCCCGCCCTCGACCGGAGTCGAGGACGGGGCTTCGCAGGGTGAGACTAGGCCGTGACCTGCGCGCCCTTGCGGCGAGCAGCTGCGAACAGCATGCCCGCAGCACCGAGGAGCAGCAGTGCGGCGGCGCCACCGACGAGGACACCCGAGTCCGAGCCGGTGTCAGCCAGCGTCGGGACCGGAGCGCCAGCGGCGACCGGGTCAGCGATGACGGCGATCGCGTCCTCGGCGAAGACACCCGCGCTGTCAGTTACGCGGAAGGTGTACGTACCGACCTGGATGCCCTCGCCCACGAAGGTGAGGTTCTCAGCGGCAAAGCCACCGTCTGCGCCGGCGATGACCGTGTCGCCACCGTCAGCGGAGCCGAAGACCTCG
Source organism: Plantibacter sp. CFBP 13570 (assembly GCF_014841395.1). Lineage (NCBI taxonomy): Bacteria > Bacillati > Actinomycetota > Actinomycetes > Micrococcales > Microbacteriaceae > Plantibacter > Plantibacter sp. CFBP 13570. The sequence continues at coordinate 31,338 of NZ_JACYTW010000035.1, forward strand.
CCGTTGGGGTCGATGACGGCGATCGTCAGGGTGTCACCCGGGGTGAAGCCCGTGACGGTCACCTTGAAGCCTGCACCACCGGGACGGACGTCGGAGAAGTAGATCGTGTCGGGGTCGACGACCACCAGGGGGTCGAAGACCGGAGCGACGACCGGAGCGGCGAAGTTGTAGTTGTCGCCGTTGAAGGAGATCGTCTGGACGACGTCGTCGCCACCTGCGATGACGAGCACACCGAAGGCGAGCAGGTCGAAGCTTCCGAGCGCGGTGCTCAGGTCAGCGATGGACGTCGGCGTGTTCGCGGCGATGCCCGCGATGTCATCGCTGCTCGCGACCCAGTTGCCGGTGAGGCCCGCTGCGCCCGGGTTCTCGGGACGAAGCGTGGTGAAGCTCGTGGTCACACCGGTCTCGGCGTAGACCGGGATCTGGAAGTAGGCCAGGTTGTTCGTCGACACGACTCCAGCCGTCGCCGCGATCGTCGCGAAGGTGGCGGTCGTCCCGTTGACGGCCAGCGGAGCTGCGAGGCCGTTGATGATCTGTGACGGACCGGTCATGTCGAGCCCGGCCTCGGTGACGACTGCGTCAGCGCCGGGCGGGGTGGTCGAGCCGGGAAGGCCGTAGCCTTCGTGCCAGCCGGTGTACACCGTCTCGTTGGCAGCGACCTGGTCATCGGTGACCTGGATCTCAGCTGCGGACGCGGGTCCGGCGAGGAGGAGGGTGGATCCGGCGACAACTGCGAGGCCGGTGGCGAGAGCCGCAGCGCGGCGTGACGTCTTCAAATTCACTGAGGTGAGTACTTTCGTCTAGGGGTCCGACAGGCGCGACGTACCTGTTGGTTTTCTGAGACTAAGTGGATTCTCAGGGAAAGTTAATAGGGGGAACCACTCATTCTTTTGTCCTCAGGAGGGGGGACATGAGAACGAGAGTTCCTCGACCGCCCTTCGACAAGCTCAGGGACCGGGAGAGGGACTCGCGGAACAGGAGCGGGCGACGAACACCGGTCACTGAGCCTGTCGAAGTGCACACGAGAGCCCCTCCCTTCGACAAGCTCAGGGACCGGCGAGGGTGGCTCAGGGACCGGCGGAAGGACCCAGGGAACAGCTTCGGTCACTGAGCCTGTCGAAGTGCGCGCGCGGAAGTCCGCCGATCGAACAGGTCGCCCGTGGGCCCTTCGACAAGCTCAGGGACCAGCGGGGTCGCTCAGGGACCAGCGAGGTCGCTCAGGGACCGGAGGCGGGACTCAGCGACGAGACGAGTCGGAGCGCCGGGACTACGCCAGGGCGGCGACCGTCTGGCGGGCGATCTCGAGTTCCTCGTTCGTGGGGACGACGAGGACGGTCACCGGGGAGTCGTCCGTCGAGATCACCCGGATGCCACGCGCACGCTCAGCGTTGCGGTCCTCGTCAAGGATGATGCCGAGCCCCTCGAGCCCCTGCACCGCACCCGCACGGATCAACGGCGCGTTCTCACCGACACCGGCGGTGAACACGACGACGTCGAGACCACCGAGGACCGCGAGGTATGCGCCGAGGTAGTGCCGCAAGCGGTGGACGGTCACGTCGAGCGCGAGCTGCGCCGCTTCATCACCCTTCGACGCCGACTCGGTGACGTCGCGCATGTCTCCGGTCCCCGACAGCCCCAGCAGACCACTGCGGCGGTTGAGCAGCGTGTCGAGCTCGTCGAACCCGAGCCCAGCCTTGCGATGCAGGTGGAACAGCACCGCGGGGTCGAGGTCGCCGGAGCGCGTCCCCATGACGAGTCCTTCGAGCGGCGTCATGCCCATCGACGTGTCGACCGAGCGGCCGCCGTCGATCGCGCACGCCGACGCACCGTTGCCGAGGTGGAAGACGATCTGCTTCAGCTCACCGAGCGGACGGTCGAGGAACGCCGCAGCCGCCTCCGACACGAACTTGTGCGACGTGCCATGGAAGCCGTACCGACGCACGCGGTGCTTCGCGGCGAGCTCCGCATCGATGGCGTACGTGTACGCCGCTGCCGGGATGGTCTGGTGGAACGCCGTGTCGAACACCGCCACGTGCGGGACGTCGGGGAACGCGACCTGTGCCGCGTTGATGCCCTGCAGGTTCGCCGGGTTGTGCAGCGGAGCGAGCTCGGAGATGTCCTCGATGTTGATCTTCACGAGGTCCGTCACGACGGTCGGCTCGAAGAAGCGCTTCCCACCGTGCACCACCCGGTGGCCGACCGCGATCGGCGCATGCTCGTCGAGCGACGGCCCGTGCTCGGCGAACGCGTCGAGCATGACCCGGAACCCGGCCGTGTGGTCGGGGATCTCACGCTCGATGACCCAGCGTTCCTCGATGGGCGGCGCCGTCGCGCCGGCCGCGTCCGGGAGGTAGGACCGGTGCTCGGCGGCACCCGTCGCGTCGCCGATGCGTTCGACGAGTCCGCTGGCGAGCGTCCGCTCCGTCTCGACATCGATGAGCTGGTACTTGAACGACGAGGAACCGGAGTTCACCACGAGGACGGTGGGCATGTGTGTCTGAACCTATTCCTGTTCCTGCGCCTGGATGGCGGTGATCGCGACGGTGTTGACGATGTCCTGCACGAGCGCACCGCGCGACAGGTCGTTGATCGGCTTGTTGAGCCCCTGCAGCACCGGACCGATCGCGACGGCACCCGCGGAACGCTGCACCGCCTTGTACGTGTTGTTGCCGGTGTTGAGGTCGGGGAAGATGAACACCGTCGCGCGGCCGGCGACCTGCGAGTCGGGCATCTTCGTCGCGGCGACCGCGGCATCGGCGGCGGCGTCGTACTGGATCGGCCCCTCGACGAGGAGGTCAGGCCGACGCTCGCGCACCTGCCGGGTCGCTGAGCGGACCTTCTCGACGTCGGCGCCCGCACCGGAGTCACCGGTGGAGTACGACAGCATCGCGATGCGCTGCTCGATCCCGAACTGCTCCGCCGTCTCGGCCGAGGAGATCGCGATGTCGGCGAGCTGGGCGTCGGTCGGGTCGGGGTTGACCGCGCAGTCGCCGTAGACGAGCACGCGGTCGGCGAGCGCCATGAGGAACACGCTCGACACCACGGAGACGCCGGGCTTCGTCTTGATGATCTCGAACGACGGCCGGATGGTGTGCGCCGTCGTGTGGGCGGCGCCCGAGACCATGCCGTCGGCGAGCCCGAGGTGCACCATCATCGTGCCGAAGTAGGAGACGTCGGTGACGGCGTCGCTCGCCATGTCGATCGTGACGCCCTTGTGGGCCCGCAACCGGGCGTACTCCTCGGCGAACTTGAGGCGCAGGACCGCGTCGAAGGGGCTGACGATGGTCGCCTTGCTGAGGTCGATGCCGAGCTCGATGGCGCGTGACCGCACCTCGATCTCCTCACCGAGGATGGTGAGGTCGGCGACCTCGCGGGCGAGGAGGGTGCCGGCCGCGCGGAGGATGCGGTCATCGTCGCCCTCGGGCAGCACGATGTGCTTGCGGTTCGACCGCGCACGCTCCAGCAGCCCGTACTCGAACATGAGGGGCGTCACGACGTCGGCACGCGCCACGTTGAGCAGCTCGAGCAGGAGCGGTGCGTCGACGTTCTGCTCGAACAGCGCGAGCGCGGTGTCGTACTTCCGCTGCGAGTCGGCGGCGAGACGGCCACGGGTGTTCATGACCCGGACCGCGGTGTCGTAGGTGCCGAGGTCGGTGCTGACGATCGGCGGGATCTCACCGAGACCGGAGATGAGTTCCTCCACGACCTCGGGGAGCGGGAACCCGCCGTTGAGCACGATGCCCGCGATGGACGGGAACGTGCCGGAGGCGTTGGCCATGAGCGCGGCGAGCAGCACCTCCGTGCGGTCTGCCGGGATCACGATGACGGATCCCTCGGTGATGCGCGGGAGCACGTTCACCATGGACATGCCCGCCACGACGACGCCGAGCGCCTCGCGTGTGAGCAGCTCCTCGCTGCCCTTCACGAGGGTGCCGTCGACGGCCTCGAGGATGCTGTCCATCGTCGGGGCGATGAGGAAGGTGTCTTCGGGGATCGCCCAGACGGGGACCATCGCGGCACCGGCGGCGTGGCCGGCCGGGGCGACAACGGACCCGTTCGCGGAGCCGTTCGGGTGGATCGCGTCGCTGATCGCGGCGGTGATCTCGAGGAGCTTGTCGGGATCGGCGCGGTTCGCGACCACGGCGAGCAACTGGGCGTGCGCGTCGGCGAGCTCCCCCAGGGCGAGTTCGGCGATGTTGCGCATGTCGTCGGGGGTGCGCGCGACGGACTGGCCGAGCTGCTCCCCCGCACCCTGACCGGCCCGACCACCGAGCACGAGCAGGACGGGTGCGCCGAGGTTGGTGGCGATCCGCGCGTTGTAGCCGAGTTCCGTCGGGCTGCCGACGTCGGTGTAGTCGGACCCGAGGATCACGACCGCGTCGCACTGCGCCTCGATGTGCTTGTACCGCTGGACGATGCGCGAGAGCGCCGCCTCGGGATCGGTGTGCACGTCGTCGTAGCTGACGCCGATGCAGTCTTCGTAGGCGAGGTCGACGCCGTCGTGCTCGAGCAGCAGCTGGAGCACGTAGTCGGGTTTCGTGGTGGACCGTGCGATGGGGCGGAACACCCCGATCCGCTCGATCTGATGGCTCAGGGTGTCGAGGACCCCGAGGGCCACCGTCGACTTCCCGGAGTGTCCTTCGGCAGAGATGATGTAAATGCTTCGCGCCACGGTTTCCAGCCTACGGGGGCGGGCTCTGCGGGGGCTGGGTAAGCGCACAATGTCGTGGTGCTCTGGCGGACGGGCGCGAGAGCAGGAGATCGGCGCGAGCGCAGGAGGATCCGGCGCCGGACGTCCTGCTGCCGGGCGGATGTCCTGCTGCGGCGGCGCGGGGCCGATCGTGCAGGGCCGGAGACAGACACCGCAGGCACCGCGGGCACGAAAAGACTCCCCGCGCACCCGCCAGAGCCCGGTTACCCTTGCTGCGTTTCCGCCCTGGGGGAGTTGGCCTGGATGGCGCCACGCGGGGAGCCGTCACCTAGTGTACCCGAGCCGCGACCGGGTTGCGTACGCCCCGGTTGAGGCGTTGACTGGCGGATCTGGGACCACTGGCCCCAGACCACCGATCGACCGCCGTCCCCACGAACGGGCGGCGCTTCGACCAGGACCGCATCGAACGAGAGGACTCACATGACCGACGTCGTCATCGCCGGAGGACACGGACAGATCGCCCTGCACCTGCAGCGACTGCTCGCCGAAGCAGGACACTCCCCCGCCGGCATCATCCGCAACCCCGAGCAGGTGGGCGAGCTCCAGGGCATCGGCTCCCGCGCCATCGTCCTCGACCTCGAGCACTCCTCGGCAGCCGAACTCGCCGACGAACTCGCCGGAGCCGACGTCGTCGTGTTCGCGGCGGGAGCCGGCCCGAACAGCGGCGCCGACCGCAAGCTCACCCTCGACCGCGACGGCGCCATCCTCCTCGCCGAGGCCGCCGAGCTCGCCAAGGTCCCGCGCTACATCATGGTGTCCGCGATGAGCACCGACGACTTCGACCCGGAGTCGGACGACGTGTTCCAGGTCTACCTGCGGGCGAAGTCCGAGGCCGACGCCGACCTCCGCGGGCGCGACCTCGACTGGACGATCGTCCGTCCGGGCGGCCTGACCGACGACGCCCCGACCGGCACGATCACCGCCGCGACGACCACCGACCGCGGCTCGATCCCGCGCGCCGACGTCGCCGCCGTGCTGTTCGCGTTGATCGAGTCGGGCGCTGCGTCCCGCACGCAGTTCGAGGTCATCGGTGGCGAGACCCCGATCCGCGAGGCGCTCGCGTCGCTGTAGGTCCCTGTACCTCGACAGGCTCGGTGAACGGATCCCCGTTCCCGGGCCTGTCGTCGTCTCCGTCAGACCCGGTCCCTGAGCCTGTCGAAGTGCACACGGGACACCCCACCCTTCGACAAGCTCAGGGACCGTGGAGGGCTTCAGGGACCGGAACGGGGACGGGCAACGAACACCGGTCACTGAGCCTGTCGAAGTGCACACGGGACACCCCACCCTTCGACAAGCTCAGGGACCGGACAGGGTTTCAGGGACCGGAACGGAGCCGGGCAACGAACACCGGTCACTGAGCCTGTCGAAGTGCACACGGGACGCCCTGCCCTTCGACAAGCTCAGGGACCGGAGAGGGTTTCAGGGACCGGAACGGAGCCGGGCAACGAACACCGGTCACTGAGCCTGTCGAAGTGCACACGGGACGCCCTGCCCTTCGACAAGCTCAGGGACCGGAGAGGGTTTCAGGGACCTGAGAGGGTTTCAGGGACCGGAGAGGGTTTCAGGGACCGGAAGACGTCTCACCGACCGGGTACGTGCTCAGTGCTCGGGCCCACACAACCGATGCGGGTGCGGGCTCCGAAGAGTTCCCTGACCCGCACCGGCACCGTGTGCGCGCGACCTGGCGCACATATGGAGTTCCTGTGGGCGACACGTCCAGGGGTGTTACCTGTTCGTTATCAGTCCTAGGATCGGGCAACGGGTTCCGGCCCGGACGATGTACGCAGCGCGACGGAGGCCGACGATGGACCAACGCTACGACCCCGCGTTCCAACGCGGACACACCGACGAGCGCACGCGCCCGAACGTCGGTGACAGCGGCCGCCGCAGCCACCTCGCCTCGCTCGAGGAGATCGCCCCGCAGCTCATCCAGCCGCCCACCGACGGTCGCCCCGTCCGCCCGCCGACCGACGACCGGTTCGACGACGGCCCGCGCGCCCAGCCGTCCCGCGGCATGCCCTCGCAGACCGACCGTCGCGTCCACCCGTTCGAAGCCCGGACCGGCGACGCCGCCGCGGTCGCCGATCAGCCTGGGGTGGCAGGTCCCGACGCGCAGCAGACCCAGCTCGACCAGCAGCGGTACGAGGAGTACCTCGACGCCGTCGACGCCCATCGCGTCCGCGCCGTCGTCTGGGAACGGGTCCTCTGGATCGTCGGTGTCGTCTTCACGCTCGGCGGCGGCGTGGGGCTGTGGCAGTCGTTCACCCTGCTCTACCGCGGGTTCGTCGGCGACAGCGGCCCGACCGACAACTACCTCTGGATGCAGTTCCTCGGAGCACTCGCCCCGACCCTCATCACGATCGGCCTCGCCACCATCGTCGCGCTGCTGTTCAAGCGCATGCTCGACCACGACCGCAGGAGCCGACCATGACCGAGCAGAGCAACACGAGCCGCGCCCCACGGGACACCGTCGCCGAACTGAAGCCGGCACTGAACGCCGAGGAGTTCCAGGTGCTGGCCGAGCGCATCCTCGACAACGTCGAGCGCGTACTCGACGGCAAGCCGTTCGCCGCGAGGATGGCCCTCATCGTCATGCTCGCCGAGGGTCACCTGCTCATCGAGGACGTGCCCGGCGTCGGCAAGACCGTCCTCGCGAAGGCCCTCGCCGCGTCCGTCGGCAGCACCGTCCGCCGCATCCAGTTCACGCCCGACCTGCTCCCGTCCGACGTCACGGGCGTCTCGATCTTCAACCAGGTCGACCGCGAGTTCGAGTTCAAGCCCGGCGCGGTGTTCGCCAACATCGTCATCGCCGACGAGATCAACCGCTCCTCGCCGAAGACCCAGTCGGCGTTGCTCGAGTCGATGGAGGAGCGTCAGGTCACGGTCGACGGCGAGACGCACGCCCTGCCGTCGCCGTTCACGGTCGTCGCCACGCAGAACCCGCTCGAGATGGAGGGCACCTACGCCCTGCCGGAGGCCCAACGCGACCGCTTCATGGCGCGCATCTCGATGGGATACCCCGACGCGTCAGCGGAACTCGCGATGCTCCGCCAGCGTGACACGGTCAACCCGCTCGACACCATCGGACCGGTCGCCTCACGCGGCGACGTCGAGCGCCTCATCGCCTGGGCCCGCGGTGTCTTCGTGTCGCCGATCGTCGAGCAGTACTGCGTCTCGCTCGTGCAGGCGACCCGCGTGCACCCCGAACTCCGGCTCGGCGCGAGCCCGCGCGCCACCCTGCAGCTCGTCCGCGCGGCCAAGGTGCTCGCCGCGCTCGACGGCCGCGAGTTCGTCCTGCCCGACGACATCGACCAGCTGCTCGCACCGGTCCTCGCCCACCGGCTCATCCCCACCCGCCGCGCGGTGAGCGCCCACGACCGCTCAGGCGTCCAGGCGGTCTCCGAGGTGCTCGTCGAGCTGCTGGAGCGGACGCCCGTGCCGCACTCCGGACGCACCGAGCTGAGGTCCTGATCCGATGGCCCCGCACCGCGACCGCCGGATCGCCGTGATCCGGCACCGGAGGTCCTGAGCCCATGAAGCGTCGCGTGCCGTTGACGAGACGCGCGGTCGGCGTGCTCATCGCGGCCGGCATGTGCCTGATCTTCGCGCGCGGGATCGGCTCGCCGGAGTTGCTCGCAGCGGCCGGCCTGCTCGTCGCGCTCGTCGCCGCCAGCTTCGGCGCGGTCTACCTCGAGCGACCGTCGCTCCGGGTCGATCGCACCACCCGGCCCGACCTCGTCGCGGTCGGCGGCCGGATCTCCGTCGAGGTCACGATCGCCGAGACGAGCGCGCTCCCCCACGTCCACACGGAGTGGAAGGACCGCGTGCCGGCCGGGCTCGCCGGCAGCCCCGAGGGGACCCTGCCGAGTACCGGCGTCGCGGGCATCGGATCGCGCCGTCGGACGGCCGAGTACACCGTGACGGCGCTGCGTCGAGGAGAACACGACCTCGGCCCGCTCGGGCTGACCGTGAGCGACCCGTTCGGACTCGTCGTCCGTCGTCGCGACGTGGGCGGGACGCATGCGGTCGTCGTCCTGCCGGAGGTCGTGGTCCTGCCGGAGATCCCCGCACTCACGGCCAGCCGCGACGGTTCCACGCGCCCGTCGTCGCTGCACGTCGGCGCCGGCGAGGACGACATCATCGCCCGTCCCTACCTGCCGGGGGACGCGATCCGCCGACTGCACTGGCGGGCGAGCGCGCACCACGGTGAGCTGATGGTGCGGCAGGAGGAGCAGCGCAACGACCCCGAGGCGACCGTCCTCCTCGACACCGCCGCAGCCCACTGGGCCTGGCCCGACGACGATCCGTCGTACCTGCCGGCGTTCGAGCAGGCCGTGTCGCTGGCGGCCTCGATCACCGCCCACCTCGTCGACGCCGACTACCGCGTCAATCTGGTCGGTGCCGGCACCGAGGAGCTCTCACGCGAGATCAGTGCGAGATCCACGGCTGGTGGACTGCGGTCCACTCCGGTGGGCGACATGGGCGACGCACTCGCCCGCGGCGGACAGCACCTCGAGGAGGACGACCTCGACGCCGCCCTGCTCGACCTGGCCCTCCTGCGTCCGTCGGTCCGGCCCGATCGGTTCCTCGACCTCTCACCCGTCATCGCCGCGCGCCGGTCGCAACCGGTCATCGCGATCCTCGGCGACGTCGAGGAGGGCGACCTCGGCGAGCTGACCGCGGTCGCGCACCTGTCACCACTCCCCGTCGCACTCCTCCCGGCCGGCGCGCGGCGTCGGTCCATCGAGCTCCTGAAGTCCGCGGGCTGGCGCTGCCACGTCGGCGAGCGCGGCGCATCGTTCCAGGCGCTGTGGTCCGGCACGAGCGGTCCGGCGACCACCACGCTGGCTCCGCAGTCGGCCGGCCGTGGTGGTCGGGGCGGCCAGGGCGGCCGCCGGGGTGCCGGAGGTGCGTATGTCCGTCG